>NZ_JAAALM010000079.1 GCF_009906395.1 Kineococcus indalonis | reverse complement strand
CCCTGGACCCCTTGGACCCCCTGGACCCCCGCCGAGGAGGCGTCGTGAGCGAGGACCTGTCGAGCCTGAGCGAGGCCGACCGCCGCGCGGTGCGCTTCGCGCGCCGCTTCGACCTGCGCAACATCATCGGGACGGTGTTCGTCGTCTACGGCGCGGTCCTGCTCGTCCTGGGCGCCGTCAACGGCGAGCAGGACCGCGCCCAGGCCGCCGGCATCAGCATCAACCTGTGGACCGGCGCACCGATGCTCGTCGTGGGCGCGCTGTTCTTCGTGTGGGCGCGGCGCTCCCCGCGCCCGGTGGCCGAGCTGGTGCCCGAGCACGAGGAGGAGGCCGCCGGCCGCTGAGCCGGCCGGCTCCCCCACCGCTGGGCCGGACGGGACCGCCCCGTCACCCGTCCGGCCCAGCGCGGCTCCAGCGCGCACCCGCAGGCGCCGATGCGCTGCACGACGGGGGCCGGCGGCCCCGCGGCTCGGCAGCGGGGGGGGACGGCGGTGCAGCACCTGGTGGCGGCGGCGTTCTGCGTCTCCGCCCTGCTCAACGCGCTCACCGCGACCATCGCGTGGCGGCACCGGCGCAGCACCCCGGCCGCCACCGCGCTCGCCGGCGTCTGCGCGGGCCTGGCCGTGTGGTCCGCCGGCAACGCGCCCGTGCACCTCGTGCAGTCCCTGGCCGTGGCCCGCACCGCCACCTACCTCACCTTCGTCGGCGTCCTGGGCTGCGTGGTGGGCATGCACCTGCTGGCGCGCACGATCGTCGACCCCCACCACCGCCCCGGCCGCCGCCAGGTCGCCGGCCTCGTCGTGCCGCCGGTGCTCGTGCTCGCCGCGGTGGCCAGCGACCCCTGGCACCACCTGTTCTTCACCAGCACCGGCCACGCCGGGGACCCCCAGCACTTCTCGGTGGTCTACGGGCCGCTGTTCTGGGTGCACACCGCCTGGTGCTACGCGCTGCTGGCCACCGCCGGCGGCCACCTGGCGCGCGCCTGGTGGCGCGCCAGCGCCGTCGTGCGCGACCAGATCACCAGCGTGCTCGTGGCCGCCGCCGTGCCCGTGGTCGGCAACCTCGTCAACATCAGCAACCCCCGGCTGGCCGAGGGGCAGGACACCACCCCGCTGTGCTTCACCGTCACCGCGCTGGTCGCCGCCCACGCGGTGCTGCGCCGCGGGCTGCTACGCGTGGTGCCGGTGGCGCGCGAGGCGGTGCTGGACACCGTCACCGACGCCGTCGTCGTCGTCGACGACGGCGGCACGGTCGTCGACCTCAACCCCGCCGGCGTGCGGATGCTGCGCGCTGCGCGCCCGGACGTGCCCCAGCCGATCGGCCTGCCCGGCAGCGCCTTCCTGAGCCCCCGGGCGCTGGGCGACCTGCCCGGGCAGCACACCCGCTACACGCTGGAGTACGTGCCGGGCCTGCACCTGGACGTCACCGTCACCGCCATCGCCGACGGCCGCGGCCGCTGCCTGGGCCGCGTCGTCGTCGCCCGCGACATCACCGAGGTCGTCGAGACCCGCCGGCGCCTGGAGGACCAGCTGACCCTGGTGGAGCGGCTGCGCGCGCAGCTGCAGGAGCAGTCCGTGCGCGACCCGCTCACCGGCCTGCACAACCGCCGCCTGCTCGACGAGGCGCTGCCGGCCGCGCTGGGGCAGGCGCGCGCCACCGGGCAGCCCCTGGGGGTGCTGGTCCTGGACGTGGACCGCTTCAAGGCCGTCAACGACACCCACGGCCACGCCGCCGGGGACGAGGTGCTCGTGGCGGTGGCGCGCGCGCTGGCCGCCGGGGCGCGCCCGGGCGACGTCGTGGCCCGCACCGGCGGGGAGGAGTTCGTCGTGCTGCTGCCCGGCGCCGACGCCGCCGCCACGGGCGAGCGCGCCGAGCAGCTGCGCGCGGCGTGCGCGCGCCTGCACGTGGAGGTCGCCCCCGGCGCGGTCGTGCGCCCCACCGTCTCCGTGGGCACCGCCGTGCACCCCGGCAGCGGCACCGACGCCGCGGGCCTGCTGGCCGCCGCCGACGCCGCGGGCCTGCTGGCCGCCGCCGACGCCGCCCTGTACGCGGCCAAGGCCGCCGGCCGCGACCGGGTGGTCGCCGCAGGCTGAGCCGCACGCGGCTCGACGCGGCGGTGCTCGACCGGGCGGTGCTCCGATCGGGTCGAGCCGGGCGCCCCGCCGTGCAGCCGGGGCCCGCGCCTGCCGATCCCCACGTGGAGCGTCGGGACGGAGGGTCCGCCCCCGCGGGCGGAGGGGGTGCGGTGCGCGCGCTGGTCGTCGCGCTGTTCCTCCTGGGGGCCGCGCTCTGCACCGTCCTGGGCGTGCTGGCCTGGCGGCGGCGCGGCACGACCGCCGCCGCCGCGCCGCTGGCGCTGGTCATGGCCGGCCTGGTCACCTGGACCCTCGCCGGGCTGCCCGGTGTGCTCGGGCTGCACCTGGCGCTGCTGCCCGCCGTGGACGCCCTCCTCGTCGCCGGCGTCCACGTGGCCGTCGCCTCCTCCCGCGTGCTCTACCGCACCCTGCCGGACCCGCACTTCCGGCCCGGCCGCACCTGGCTCGCCGTGCACGCCGTCGCGGGCGGCCTGTTCACCGCCCTGGCGCTCACCGACCCCTGGCACGGCTGGTTCTTCACCGACGTGCACCTGACCGGGGACCCCGTGCACGCCGAGTGGGTGCCCGGGCCGGCGTACTGGCTGCACCTGGCGTGGACGCAGCACCTGCTGCTGGGCGGGCTCGCCCACCTCGCCCGGGCCCGGGCCGCGGCCAGCGGGGTGGTGCGCGCGCAGCTGACGGCCACGCTGGTCTCCTGCCTGGTGCCGCTGGCCGGCAGCGCCCTGGCGCTGGCGCTGCCCCGCCTGCCCGGGGGGCTGCCGACGGTCGGCCTGCTGCCGCTGTGCTTCGTGGTGAGCGGGGCCGTCGTGGGCCACGCGATGCTGCGCCGCGGGTTCCTGCGCGTGGTGCCGGTGGCGCGCGGCGCGGTCCTGGAGGCGGTGACCGACGCCGTCGTCGTCGTGGACGCCGACGGCGTCGTCGTCGACGTCAACCCCACCGGCCGCGCGCTGCTGCGGCGCGCCGCGCCGGGCCCGCTGGACCCGGTGGGCCTGCCGGCGCGGACGCTCCTCAGCGGCCGGGCGCTGCGCGAGCTGCCCCGCGGGCAGGACCGCTACCCGTTCGAGCCGGTCCCCGGGCTGCACCTGGACGTGCGGGTCACCGCCATCACCGACGGCCGCGGCCGCTGCCTGGGTCGCGTCGTCGTCGCCCGCGACGTCACGGAGCTGGTCGGGGCCCGCCGGCAGCTGGAGGAGCAGCTGCGGCTGGCCGAGCAGCTGCGCGCCCGCTTGGAGGAGGAGTCGGTGCGCGACCCGCTCACCGGACTGCACGAGCGCCGCTTCCTCACCGCCGCGCTGGGCGACGCCCTGGCCGCGGCCCGGCGCGGGGGCACCGCGCTGGCCGTGCTGGTCGTGGACGCCGACCGGTTCAAGGCCGTCAACGACACCCACGGCCACGCCGCCGGCGACGCCGTCCTCGTCGCCCTGGCGGGGGCGCTGCGGCGGCACGTGCCCGCGGGCGGCACCGCCGCGCGCTGCGGCGGGGAGGAGTTCGTGGTCCTGCTGCCCGGGGCGGGACCGGCGGCCGCGCGCGAGCGCGCCGAGGAGCTGCGCGCGGCGTGCGCGCGCCTGCGCGTGGAGGTCGCCCCCGGTGCCGTCGTGCGCCCCACCGTCTCCGTCGGCACCGCCGTGCACCCGGCCGACGCGGACGACGCCGCGGGCCTGCTGGCCGCCGCCGACGCCGCCCTCTACGCGGCGAAGGCCGCCGGCCGCGACCGGGTGGTCGCGGCCGGCGGCCTGCGGGTGGGGGAGCGCTGAGCGCTCCGCCGCGGGGCGGGGGTCAGCGCGCGGCGCGCTCGGGCCGCTCCGGGCGCCAGACCACCAGCGCGGTCGAGCGCGCCGGCGAGGGGGGCCGCTTGCCCACCGGGGTGGCGACGATGTCGCCGGCCACGCCGGCGGCGAAGATGCGCCGGGCCTGCTGGCGCACCAGGTCCACCTCGGCCTGCAGCTCCTCGATGCGCCGACCCATCGCGGTCACCTGGTTCTCCAGCTCCAGGATCCGCTTGATGCCGGCGAGGTTGACGCCGTCCTCCTGCGACAGCCGCTGCACCTCGCGCAGCTGGGCGATGTCGCGCACGGAGTAGCGCCGCCCGCGCCCGCGCGCCCGGCTCGGCGAGACCAGGCCCAGCCGGTCGTACTGGCGCAGCGTCTGCGGGTGCATCCCCGCCAGCTCGGCCGCCACGGAGATGACGAACACCGCCGCGTCGTCGTCGTAGTCGTGCACGTGCCCACCTCCTCCCGCCGTCCCCGGAACGTCGTGCGGTCCCGCGCGGGCCGTGCCCGGTGCCCCGGTGCACGGCCCGCGCGGGACCGGTGCTGCTGCGCCGCGCCGCCGGCGCTAGCTGCGCGCCCGCTCGGCCAGGCCGGCGCGGGGGTCCTCGCCGGCGGTCGCCTCCGCGAACGCCTCCACCGCCTCGCGCACGGCGCCGTCCACGCGCTGCGGGACCACGACCTCCACGGAGACCAGGAGGTCGCCGGCCTCGTCACCGGCGCGCGAGCGCTTCACGCCGCGGCCCTTCAGCCGCAGCGTGCGGCCCGAGGGCGTGCCCGGGGCCACCTTCACGCGCACGGTCGAGCCGTCCAGCGTCGGCACCTCCACCGTCGCGCCGAGCACCGCCTCGTCGAAGGAGACGGGCAGCGTCATCCGCAGGTCGTCGCCCTCGCGCTTGAACACCGGGTGCGGCTCGACGTGCACGGTGACGAGCAGGTCCCCGGCGGTGCCGCCGGGACCGGGCATGCCCCTGCCGCGCAGGCGGACCTTCTGACCGTCGCGCACGCCCTGCGGCAGGCGGGCGTTGACGGTGCGCACCGGCCCGCCGCGCGGGTCGGGCACCCGCAGCGCCACGGTCGCGCCCTCCAGCGCGGCGCGGAAGCCCACCCGCGCCGACGCCTCGAGGTCCTGCCCGCGCGCCGGCGGCGGCGGACCGCCGAACGGACCGCCGAACGGGGGCGCACCGGCACCGCCGGCACCGCCCTGGCCGAACAGCCCGCCGAGCAGGTCCTCGAAACCCGCCCCGGCGCCCGCACCGCCCGCACCGCCGGGGGTGCCGAAGCGCACCCCGCCGGGCGCGCGGCCCTGGCCGAACAACCCGCCGAGCAGGTCCTCGAAACCCGCCCCGGCGCCCGCGCCGCCGGCACCGCCGGCGGAGAAGCGGGCGCCGCCGCCGACCATCGCGCGCACGCCGTCGTACTGCCGGCGCTGCTCGGGGTCGGACAGGACGGCGTACGCCTCGCCGACCTCCTTGAAGCGCTGCTCGGCGACCGGGTCGCCCGGGTTGGCGTCCGGGTGCAGCGTGCGCGCCTTCTTGCGGTACGCCTTCTTGACCTCCGCGGCGTCGGCGTCGTGGGAGACGCCGAGCACCGCGTAGAAGTCCTTCTCGGCCCAGTCCTGCATGCTCACCGGCGTCCCCTCCTCCCCGTGCTCCCGGTCGTGGTCCCTCCCGCGGGGGTCATCCCTGCGGGTCGGCCACCGCGACGCGGGCCGGGCGCAGCACGCGCTCGCCGAAGCGGTAGCCCGGCTGCAGCACCTGCACGCAGGTGGCGACGTCGTACTCGTCGGAGTGGCTGTGCATGAGCGCCTCGTGGACCGCCGGGTCGAACGGCTCGCCGTTCTCGCCGTAGCGCTCCAGGCCGAAGCGGCCCAGCGTGGCCTCCAGCTTCTCCGCGATCGCGGAGAACGGGCCGGTGAGGTCCCCGTGCTGGCGGGCCAGGTGCACGTCGTCCAGCACCGGCAGCAGCGCCTCGGCGACGCTGGACAGCGCCGCGTTCTTCGCCACGTCCCGGTCGCGGTCCACGCGCTTGCGGTAGTTCGCGTACTCCGCGTTCAGCCGCTGCAGCTCCTCCAGCCGCTCGGCGGCCAGGGCCTGCGCGGCCTCCAGCGCCGCGTCGGCGGCGCCGTCGTCCGGGCCGCCGACGGTGGGGGCGGCCGGCTGGGCCGGCGCCTCCCCGCCCGCGGCGGGCGCCGGCTGCTCCGGCGCCTGCTCGCGGGTCAGGCCCGTCTCGGGGTCGATGCGGCGGCGGTCGCGGACGACCGGTCCCTGCGGCGCCTCGGTCTCCTCCGACATCACTTGTCCTTCTCGTCGTCGACGACCTCGGCGTCCACGACGTCGTCGTCGGCGGGCTTGGTGAAGTCCGGGCCGGCGGAGGCGCCGGCGTCGCCGCCGGCGGCGGGCTCGCCCTGGGCCTGCGCGTACATGGCCGAGCCGAGCTTCTGGCTGGCCTGCGCGACGGCCTCGGTCTTGGCCTTGATCTCGCCCGCGTCGGTGCCGTTGAGGGCGCTCTTCAGCTCCGCGACGGCCTTCTCGGTCTCCTCCTTGCCGTCCGCGGGCAGCTTGTCCGCGTTGTCGGCGAGGAACTTCTCCGTCTGGTAGACGAGGCTCTCGGCCTGGTTGCGGGCCTCGGCCTCCTCGCGGCGCTGCTTGTCCTCGTTGGCGTGCGCCTCGGCGTCCTTGACCATCCGCTCGATGTCCTCCTTCGACAGCGCGCTGCCGCCGGAGATGGTCATCGACTGCTCCTTGCCGGTGCCGCGGTCCTTGGCCGAGACGTGCACGATGCCGTTGGCGTCGATGTCGAAGGTGACCTCGACCTGCGGCACGCCGCGCGGGGCGGGCGCGATGCCGGTGAGCTCGAACGTGCCCAGCGGCTTGTTGTCGCGGGCCAGCTCGCGCTCGCCCTGGAACACCTGGATGAGCACCGAGGGCTGGTTGTCGTCGGCGGTGGTGAACACCTCGGAGCGCTTGGTCGGGATGGCCGTGTTGCGCTCGATGAGCTTGGTCATGATCCCGCCCTTGGTCTCGATGCCCAGGGACAGCGGGGTGACGTCGATGAGCAGGACGTCCTTGCGCTCGCCCTTGAGGACACCGGCCTGCAGGGCGGCGCCGATGGCGACGACCTCGTCGGGGTTGACGCCCTTGTTGGGCTCCTTGCCGCCGGTCAGCTCCTTGACGACGTTCGTCACGGCCGGCATGCGGGTGGAACCGCCCACGAGCACGACGTGGTCGATGTCGGCGAGCTTGACGTCGGCGTCGCGGATGACGGCGTGGAACGGGGCCTTGGTGCGGTCCAGCAGGTCCTGGGTCATCTGCTCGAACTGCGCGCGGGTGAGCTGCTCGTCCAGGTGGACGGGGCCGTTCTCCGTCATCGACAGGTACTGCAGGGAGATGCCGGTGCTGGTCGCCGTCGACAGCTCCTTCTTGGCCTGCTCGGCGGACTCGCGCAGGCGCTGCATGGCGATCTTGTCCTTGGACAGGTCGATGCCGTAGGCGCCCTGGACCTTCTTCAGCAGGTGGTCGACGATCCGCTGGTCCCAGTCGTCGCCGCCGAGGTGGTTGTCGCCGGAGGTGGCGCGCACCTGGATAGTGGAGAAGCCGTCCTCGTCCTTGCCGACCTCCAGGAGGGACACGTCGAACGTGCCGCCGCCGAGGTCGAAGACGAGGATGAGCTCGTCCTCCTTGCCCTTGTCCAGGCCGTAGGCGAGCGCGGCCGCGGTGGGCTCGTTGATGATGCGCAGGACGTTCAGGCCCGCGATCTCGCCGGCCTCCTTGGTGGCCTGGCGCTGGGCGTCGGAGAAGTACGCCGGCACGGTGATGACCGCGTCGGTGACGGCCTCGCCGAGGTAGGACTCGGCGTCGCGCTTGAGCTTCTGCAGCACGCGCGCGCTGATCTCCTGCGGGGTGTACTTCTTGTCGTCGATGGCGACGTTCCAGTCGGTGCCGACGTGCCGCTTGACGGAGCGGATCGTCCGGTCGACGTTGGTGACGGCCTGGCGCTTGGCGATCTCGCCGACGAGCACCTCGCCGTTCTTGGCGAACGCCACGACGGACGGGGTCGTGCGTCCGCCCTCGGCGTTGGCGATGACCGTCGGCTCGCCGCCCTCCAGGACGGAGACGACGGAGTTGGTGGTCCCGAGGTCGATGCCGACCGCACGTGCCATGGTGGGGGTCCCCCTCGTTGAGCGATTGAGTCTTCCTGGCTCAAGTCTGCGCACCGCCGGGGATCTGTCAACCCGGGGCGCACCAGACTTGAGCGCACTCGGCTCAACGGCCGGGGGGCGCCCGGTGTTCCCGCGTGCACGGGCACCCCGGGAGTGGGCTAAGGTCTACGACGCCAGCAGGGACCGGCCCACGGGCCGGCACCGGTGGGCGTGCGGACGTAGCGCAGTTGGTAGCGCATCACCTTGCCAAGGTGAGGGTCGCGGGTTCGAGTCCCGTCGTCCGCTCAGCACCGCCAGAGCCCCGGGTCCACCGACCCGGGGCTCTCGCGCTCCCCGGGCGGCGCCGCGCAACTCCCCGCGCACCGCGCCCGCCCTGCATAGGGTCGCGGCGTGGACGCTCCCGCGCGGCAGGTGCCGCTGCACTTCTCCGAGGCCTCCCGGGCCGGCTCGACGCACACCAACCTCTCCGCCGTGCGCGCCGACGGCGAGCACCTGTGGGTGGCCGGCGACGAGACCGCCACCGTCGAGCGCCTCACCGCCCACCGCGACGGCGAGGGGCGGGTCGTCGGCTACGGCGACGAGGCCAGCGTGCGCCTGGCCGACCTCGTCGAGCTGCCCGCCGGCGAGGAGGAGGAGGCCGACGTCGAGGGCATCGCCCGCCTCGGCCCCTGGCTGTGGGCCGTGGGCTCGCACAGCCTCAAGCGCAAGCGCATCCGCTCCTCCGACCCCGACGACAAGGCCCGCAAGCGCCTGGCGAAGGTGGTGCGCGAGGAGAACCGCTTCGTGCTGGTGCGCCTGCCCGTCGACCCCGCCACCGGCCTGCCCGCGCGCACCGTGCGCGAGGGGGACGAGGAGCTGACCGCCGCCGTCCTGGGCGGGCGCGGCGACTCCCTGGCCGAGCTGCTCGCCGACGACGACCTGCTCGGGCCGTTCTTCGCCATCCCCGGCAAGGACAACGGCGTCGACGTCGAGGGCATCGCCGTGCACGCCCGCGACGACGGCGAGGTGCGCGTCCACGTCGGCTTCCGCGGCCCCGTGCTGCGCGGCTGGGCCGTGGTCGCCGAGGTGCGCCCGGTCACCGACCCCGACGACCCGCACCGCCTGACGCTGGAGAAGTTCTCCAAGGGCCCCGGCGAGGGCAAGCGCTACCGCCTGCACCTGCTGGACCTGGAGGGCCTGGGGGTGCGGGACCTGTGCCCGCACGGGGAGGACCTGCTCGTCCTGGCCGGGCCGTCCATGAGCCTGTCCGGGCCGGTGCGCGTGCACCGCTGGGTGGGCGCCTGCGCCCACGACGCCGCCGCCGTCGTGCGCGCCGACGGGCTGCCGGTCGTGCTGGACCTGCCGCACGGGCGCGGGGAGGACCACGCCGAGGGCATCGCCGTGCTGCCCGCCGGCGCCCACGGCGGCGGGCACGGCGAGCAGCTCGTGGTGGTGCTGGACTCCCCCGCCGACGCCCGGCACACCACCGGCGGCGGGATGCTCGCCGACGTGTGGGACCTGCCCACCCCGTGACGGGGGCGCCCGGGCCCCTGCTGGAGGTGGCCGTGACCTCCCCCGCCGACGCCGCGACCGCCCTGGCCGCCGGGGCCGACCGGCTGGAGCTGTGCAGCGCGCTGGAGCTGGGCGGGCTGACGCCCTCGCAGGCCCTGGTGGAGGCGGCCGTCGAGGTCGCCGCCCGCGCCGGGCGCCCCGTGCACGTCCTCGTGCGCTGCCGCCCCGGCGACTTCGTCCACGACCCCGACGAGGTCGCCCTCACCGAGCGCGACGTGCGCCACGCGGTGCGCGCGGGCGCCGCCGGCGTCGTCGTCGGCGCCCTGCGCGCCGACGGCACCCTGGACACCGGCGCCGTGCGGCGCTGGGCGCGGGCCGCCCGCGCCGAGCGCGCCGGGTGCGCGGTGGTGCTGCACCGGGCGGTGGACCACGCCGCCGACCCCGTCGCGGCCGCCGCGGCCGCCGCCGGCCTCGGGCTGGACGGGGTGCTCAGCTCCGGCGGGGCGCCCACCGCGGTCCAGGGGGCCGGCGTGCTGCGGCGCGTGGCCGCGGCCAGCAGGCCCGCCACGTCGCCGGGGTCCAGCCACGCCAGCAGCAGCGCCCCGGGCACGACCAGCACCGCCAGCCGCAGCGCGGCGGTCAGCGCGGCCACCAGCGGATCCCCCTGGCCGGGCTCGCCGAGCAGCCACGCCGACCAGCCCACCGAGAGCGCACCGACGGCCCCGGGCAGCAGCCGGTGCGGCAGCGCGCGCCAGCGCTGCACCACCAGCGGCAGGCACAGCGCCTGCGCGGCGAGCCCGGCGGCCCCGGCCGCCCAGCTCGTGACGGCGAACGAGGCGGGCACCGCCAGCAGGGACACGGCCAGCAGCGGCAGCGGCCCGCAGTGCCGCACCGCGGGCCCCGGAGCGGCGCTGCGCAGCTCGGCGGGCGTGGGGGGGACCACAACCGTGTAGTTCTCCACAGCCCCCACAGGCACCCCCACAGGCTTGTCCCCAAGGTTTTGCCCACAGCTGTGGGCAGGGCTGTGGAC
>NZ_JAAALM010000799.1 GCF_009906395.1 Kineococcus indalonis | reverse complement strand
GGTCCGGGCGCCGGCGCCGCCGGGGCTGCCGGTGCCGCTCGTGCGGCGTCCGCCCCGGCCGCCCAGCCCGCCGTGCCCGCCGCGCCGGCGGGGGAGCGCGGCGAGCCCCTGGACCTGGTCCTGGTGCGCCACGCCTCCACGCCCCTGACCGAGCAGCGGCGCCTGTCGGGCCGCTGCGGCGAGGACCCGGAGCTGTCCGCGACCGGCCGGGAGGAGGCGCGCCGGGCCGCCGCCAGCCCCGAGGTGCGCGGCGCCGACGTCGTCGTCACCTCCACCCTGCGCCGCTCGCGGCAGACCGCCGAGGCCGTCGCCGAGCAGGTCGGCGCCCGCCTCGTGGTGGACCCGCAGTGGGACGAGACCGACTTCGGCGACTGGGACGGCTGCACCGCCGCGGAGGTCGCCCGGCGCTGGCCGGCGGAGTTCGCCGCCTGGTCGGACGACCCGTCCGTCGCCCCGCCCGGCGGGGAGGCGCTGGTGGCCGTCGAGGCGCGCGTGCGCGAGGCGGCGGCTGCCCTGCGCGCGCGCTGGGCCGGCCGGCGCGTGGTGCTGGTCACCCACGGCGACCCGCTGCGGGCGCTGCTGCGCCAGTGCCTGGGCTGCGGTGCGCACCTGCAGCGGCGCATCCACGTGGACCCCGCCTCCCGCACGGTGCTGCGCCTGCACGCCGACGGCTCCAGCGAGGTCCTGGCCGTCAACCGGGTCTGAGCACCCGTGCGGGTCCGGGCACCGCGGCGGGCGTTGACAGCGCCCGCCGCGGTGCCCGAGCCTGGCGTCGTCGGCAGCGGCAGCGGCAGCGGCCGGCGGCCGCCGGGGTGGCGGCACCGGGCCAGCCCGTCCTGGGGCGGCCCGGCGGTGGCGGGGATCGACGACGACCCGCCCCCTCCCACGTTGTTCAGCGCAGGGATCGAGCTGTCCGGCAACGACGACCGGACCAGAACAGCACGGAGGGTCTCGTGATCATCACCTTCTTCGTCCTCGTCCTCGCCCTCGCCGCGGTGACGGCCCTCGTCCGCCCGGGGCGCCCCGGCGGTGGGCGGCACCGCGGCAGCGGGCACCGCGGCGCCGGCGGCTCCACCGACGGCAGCTGGTCCGGCGGCTGGAGCGGTGACGGCGGCGGCTGGGGCGACGGCGGCTGCGGTGGCGGCGGCGACGGAGGACCTGGCGCAGCCGGCCGGCTCGCGCGTGGCGTCGCTGACCCTGGGCGGTGCGCCCGTCGCCGACGAACTGCTGG
>NZ_JAAALM010000798.1 GCF_009906395.1 Kineococcus indalonis | reverse complement strand
TCCTCGGGGTGGGTGCGCCGTCGCACGGGCACGTGGCGGCGCGGGGCGGCCCCCGCCCGGGACGGGCGGAGCCTGCGAAGGCTGTGCTTCAACCCGACCACCACGCCCACCGGGCTCGTCACCACCGGGGCGGGACCGTCCTCGGGGCGGTGGCCGTCGACGAGCTCGACCGGGTGCCGCAGCACGCAGGACGTCACCATCCCACACGCCGGGTCCGCCCGAGGGGGATCCGCGCCACCGGCGTCCCGGGCCCGCGCCGGTGCCGCGCCGAGGAGCTGCTGCAGCGGGCGTGGGACGAGAACGCCGACCCCTTCACCGACGCCGTGCGCACCACCGTCTCGGCCCTGCGCGTGACGGTGCGGCTGCCCGCCGCACCCCCGCGCCCCGGCCCGTGAGGGCCGGCCGGCTCACCGGTGCTCGTGCTCCTGGCGGTTCCGGTCGCGGGGGGCGGCCCCGGCGTCGTGGTGGCCGGCGTCGTGGTGCCCCAGCAGGCTCCAGCGCTGCGCGTGCAGCACGGCCTGGGTGCGGCTGGTCGCGCCCAGCCGCCGGTACAGCCGGCCCAGGACGCGGTACACCTCGGGGGCGGGGCGCTGGTCGGCCTGCACCAGCGCCCCGGTGCTGACCCCGCACGCCAGCGCCCGCAGCCAGGCGCGCTCGCGCTCGCTGAGGTGCGCGGCGCCCGGCGGTGCGCCCGTGGGCGTGCCCGGCGCCGCGGGGCCGCTCGCCCCGCCCGCGCCGGTGGGGTCGGCGAGGTCGGCGAGGTCGGCGAGGTCGGCGAGGCCGTGGACGCTGTCCGGTGGCAGCAGGCTGTAGCCGCGCGCCGCGGCCTGGACGGTGTGCACGACCAGCTCGGCGGGGCTGTCCGCGGCCAGCGCGCTCAGCGCCCCGGCGCGCAGCGCGGCGGCCACGGCGCGCGGGGTCAGCACCGGCACCACGCGCACCACGGCGTAACCGCCCGGCGCGTCCGGCGGTGCCGGCGGTGCCGGCGGTGCCGGCGGTGCCTGCGGTGCCGGCGGTGCCTGCGGTGCCGGCGGTGCCGGCGGTGCCTGCGGTGCCGGCGGTGCGCCGTGGTGCGCTCGGGGCACCTGCACCCGCCCGGTGCCCCGGGGGGCCGCGCGGGGCGCCTCGCGGGGGTGCGCGTCGGCGGTGAGGAGCACCGCCCGCTCGCCGGGGCGCAGGACGGGCAGGGGTTCTCCCGGGGGCACGTCGAGGACGTGCTCGGCGCCCGCGG
>NZ_JAAALM010000797.1 GCF_009906395.1 Kineococcus indalonis | reverse complement strand
GCTGCGGGCGGCGCCGGTGGCGCCCGAGGCCGCGTGAGCGCGCCCGGCCCGGCGGGCGGGGCGCGCCGGTGAGCCCCACCCGGTACCTCGTCGTCGGGGCGGGCCTGGCCGGCTCCGCGACCGCCTGGCGGCTCGCCGAGCGCGGCGGCGAGGTCACGCTCGTGGAGCGCACCGAGCCCGCCGCGCCCGACGGCTCCTCCCACGGCTCGGCGCGCATCTTCCGCTACGCCTACGCCCAGCGCGACTACGTCGACCTCGCGGTGCGCGCGGACCCGGCCTGGCGGGAGCTGGAGCGCCAGCACGGCGCGCCGCTGCTGCAGCGCGTGGGGGCCCTGGACCACGGCCCGGGCCGCCACCCGCGCGCGCTGGCGGCCGTGCTGGCCGCCGCGGGCGTGGAGCACGAGCTGCTCGGCGCCGCCGCCGCGCGGCGGCGCTGGCCGCAGATCACCTTCGACGGGGAGGTGCTGCACCAGCCCGGCGGAGGGGTGCTCGACGCGCAGGGCACCGTGCGCGCGATGGTCGCGCTCGCGCAGCGGCACGGCGCGCGGGTGCTCACCGGGTGGGAGCTGGCCCGGCTGGAGCGCACGGGGGCGGGGTTCACCGCGCACGCGCGCGACGGCCGGCGCCTGGACGCCGCGCACGTCGTCGTCAGCGCCGGCGGCTGGCTGCCGGACCTGCTGCGCGAGCTGCCCCTGCCGGCGGGTTTCCTGGCGGCGTTCCCGCGGCTGCAGGTCATGCAGGAGAACGCGTTCCACTTCCCGTACCGCCGGGAGCACCCGCACGGCACCTGGCCCACGACCATCCACGACCCGCGCGGTTGGGACGCCTACGCGCTGCCCGGCGGCCGCGACGCCGGCTGGCGCGGGCACAAGGTCGCCCTCTACAACGCCGGGCAGCCGATCGCCTCCGCCGCCCGGCGGACCGGCGCGCTCGACCCCGCCAACCGCGAGCGCGTCACCGCGTACGTGCGCGAGTTCCTGCCCGGCCTGGTGCCCGAGCCGTACGCGGGCACCGCGTGCCTGTTCACGAACACCCCCACGGAGGACTTCGTGGTCGACGGCGCCGACGGGATCACCGTGCTGTCCGCCTGCTCCGGGCACGGCGCGAAGTTCGCGCCGCTGCTGGGGGAGCTCGCCGCGGACGTCGCCACCGGCGGCACCGCGCCGGAGCGCTTCCGCGTCGGGGCGCTGCACGCCGGTCCGTGACCCCGCCAGCGCGCCCGGCCCCGCCC
>NZ_JAAALM010000796.1 GCF_009906395.1 Kineococcus indalonis | reverse complement strand
CCTGCCGGTGGCGTTCGGCTGGCTGCGCCCGCCGGCCGCGCGGGAGCTGCGCGCGCAGCTGGCCCTGGACCGCGCCTCGGAGCCGCTGCGCTGGGACGTCTCGGCGCGCGCGTGGGCGTGGCCGGGGCGGATCCTGCAGGTGCCGGCGCGGGCCAAGGAGCGCACGGCCGCCGCGCACGACGTGCTGGTGGTGCACCCGTTCGCGTGCGCGCCGGTGCTGTCGGCGGCGGCGGCGACGTTCGGGTGGGCCGGCCCGCGCGGGCGCGCGGTGGAGCTGCCCCGGCACTTCGGGGACCTGCTGCCGGCGGCGCTGCCGGCGCGGGAGGACAAGGCGGGCTTCGACGGGGCGTTCTGGGCCGGGCCGGGCGCGGAGTTCGCGCGGCGCTGGCGCGGCGGCGGCCTGGACGGCGCGCTGGCCGGGCTGGTGGACCCCGAGGCGCTGCGCGCGGAGTGGCTCTCGGCGGCGCCGGACCTGCACTCGCTCACCCTGCTGCAGCACGCGTGGCTGGCGGAGGAGGGGTCGGCGGAGGGGGCGGTGCCTGCGCGCTGAGCCGGTGCAGGTGCCCGGCCAGGTGCGCGGCGACGTCCTCGACCTCCTCCAGGCGCCGCGCGCGCGTCAGGCGCACGGTGGGCAGCGCCAGCAGCCGCAGCAGCCCCACCCGGTCCGGCGGGGGCAGCCGCAGCGCCAGGGCGTCGACCAGGGCGGGCAGGCGGTGCGCCAGGGGCACGTCCTGCACGGAGGTGCCCTCCCCCCAGGCCAGGTGCACGAAGCCGCCGAGCTCGACGTCCACGGCGGCGCCGGGGTCGCGGGCGGTGCCGCGGCCGGCGCCGGGCTCGTCGAGGGCGACGCGCCAGCGGCGCCGGCGGCCCACGACGCCGAGGTCGTCGCCGGCGCCGAAGTGCTCGGCGGAGGGCAGGCGCAGGTCGACGCAGCGCGGGCCGGGCAGGACGCGCGCGCCGTCGAGGACGAGCACGTCGTCGGTGACGGGTTCGAGCCCGGCGCGCACGAGGGAGTACAGGGCGGTGCTCTTGCCGGCGCCGCGGTCGCCGAGCAGCGCCCAGGCCCGCCCGCCGGCGACGACGGCGGCGGCGTGCAGGGCCAGGCGGCCCTGCCAGTGGGCGACGGTGGCGGCGGTGGAGGCGAGGTGGGGGTGCACGACCTCGGCGTCGGTCAGGGTGCGGGCGGTGGCGAAGGTGGTGGTGCGGCGGGCGCGCTCGATGAGGACGCTGCCGCCGCCGGG
>NZ_JAAALM010000795.1 GCF_009906395.1 Kineococcus indalonis | reverse complement strand
GGTGCTGGGGTGCCCCGTCCTGATGAGCTGCCCGCTGTCGACGACCTGCGCGAGCCGGGCGGCCGCGCCCTGCAGGAGCTGCGCGCACCGCTGGAGCAGTGGCTGCGCCAGCACGCCGTCCTCGACGAGGAGGTCGGCGCCGAGGGCGTCGTCGACGCCCTCGCCGTGTCCCTCGGCGGGCTGCGCGCGCTGCGGCCCTCGGCCGCGCCCGCCACGCGCTTCACCCCCGAGGAGGTGGAGGTCCTCACCGGCCGGGTGCTGCCCGCGCTGGTCGCCGACGCCGACGACCCCGAGGAGGTGCAGCAGGACCTGCAGGCCGTCTGGTACCAGTTCCTGGCCTTCCTGGGCGAGACCGGCCGCTGGAGCGGCACCGCCGGGCACCTGGAGACCTGCCTGGCGCTGCTGGGCCCGGGGGAGGCGGACCCCGCCGAGCTGCTCGCCGCCGCCGCGGAGCAGGTGAGCGCGCGCGAGGAGGACGCCGCCGTCCTGACCAGCTTCCCGGTGCGGGTGGCCGGCGCCGTGCTGGCGCGCGTGGGCGCGGGCACCGCCGTGCCCGACGACGAGGAGGTCTCCGCCGACGACGTCGCCGCGGTGCTCGCCGCGCTGGGCGAGCACGCCCCGGCCGTCGCCGCCGGCGAG
Organism: Kineococcus indalonis; assembly: GCF_009906395.1. GTDB lineage: Bacteria > Actinomycetota > Actinomycetes > Actinomycetales > Kineococcaceae > Kineococcus > Kineococcus indalonis. The sequence goes on along the minus strand of NZ_JAAALM010000795.1, from coordinate 603 downwards.
GGGGGCGCGGCGCCGCGGCTGGAGGACGTGCCGTGGCTGCGCCAGGTGGTGCTGGCGATGCTGGACCTGGAGCTGCTGGACGGCGAGGACGACGAGTTCCTCGCCCCCGGCGTGGAGGCCGCCACCTGGCTCGACGACGACGAGGACGCCCGCGAGCTGCGCCGCGACCTCGTCGGGCGGTTCCTGCTCGACGACCCCGCCACGCTGGACGGCGGCTTCTCCGCCGCCGAGGCGCTGCTGCCGACGGTCCTGGCCTCGTCGGTGCTGGGCGAGCCCCTGGACGAGACCGACCTCGCCGACCTCGTGGAGGAGGCCGGCGACCTGGGCCCGGCCGCCTCCGCCGCCGTGGACGAGGTGCGCGAGCGCCTGGACGAGCTGGCCGCCGCGGGCCTGGTCAGCCGCGAGGCGCCCTGGACCCTGGAGCGCGGGTTCTGGCCGGCGGTCTCCGCCGGCATCTCCCAGCAGGCCGAGGAGGGCCCGGGCGGGCTGTTCGGCGACGGCGAGGAACCGCTGTGGTTCGACTCGGTCGCCGACACCCTGGGCCTGGGGGACGCGCAGAAGCAGCAGATCCGCGACATCCTCGGCGGCCGCTGACCGGCGCAC
>NZ_JAAALM010000794.1 GCF_009906395.1 Kineococcus indalonis | reverse complement strand
CCGTCCAGCCCGGCACCTACACCGGGACGGTGAGCAGCGCCCGCAGGAACGTCACCCTGCTCGGTGCGGGGACTGGCCCGGAGGACACGGTCATCACCTCCAGCGGCACGGTGGCGACCGTGCAGATCAGCGGGCAGGGCTGGACGGTGAGGAACCTGACGGTGTCGAACACCGGCGCCTCCACCGCCCTGCAGACCCAGGGCGACAAGAGCGTGTTCGAGGACGTCCGCATCCTCGGGGACAAGCAGGCCCTCAAGATCGGCAGCCCCAACCCGACCACGGCGGCCCGGGCGTACTTCCACCGGGTGTTCGTGGAGGGCGGCGCCGACGCGCTGATCGGTCGCGGCACCGCCGTCTTCGCGGACAGCACCTTCCACCTGCTGAACCGCCCGGGCAACGCCATGACCGACTCGTCGGTCGACGCCTCCTTCGAGCACGGCTTCCTCATCACGGGCAGCCGCATCCTCACCGACGGCGCGGCGGGCACCGCGTACCTGGGCCGCCCCTACCCCGAGACGCCGACGGCGGTCGCGCAGGTCGTCGTCCGCGACAGCGAGATCGGCGCGGCGATCGGTGCCAGCCCGTGGCGCGGGTACAAGGACGCCACCCGTGACGTCCCGTGGACCGCCGGCCGCTTCGCGGAGCACCGCAACACCGGCGCCGGCGCCGCGGTCGTCGACCCGGCCGCGCGCCCGCAGCTCAGCGACGCGGACGCCGAGCGCTACACCGCCGCCGCCTACCTGGCCGGCACCGACGGCTGGAACCCCACCGCCGGCTGACGCCGCGGCCCCGACGCCGCACCCCTGACGCGAAGCCCCGCCCGGACCCCTCCGGGCGGGGCTTCGCCGTCCCCGGCACCGCCGGACTCGCGGAAAAATACCCCCTGGGGGTACCTTGTTGACGAGGGTGACCGCGACGACCAGGAGGCTGCCGTGCCCGGCTACGACGACGACAAGGACCAGGTGCTCAAGCGGCTGCGCCGCATCGAGGGCCAGGTCCGCGGCCTGCAGCGCATGGTCGAGGAGGACACCTACTGCATCGACGTGCTCACCCAGGTGTCCGCCGCGACCAAGGCCCTGCAGTCCGTGGCGCTGCAGCTGCTCGACGACCACCTGGCGCACTGCGTGGCCGACGCCGCCCGCCAGGGCGGCGAGGTCGCCGACGCCAAGGTCAAGGAGGCGTCCGACGCCATCGCCCGCCTCGTGCGGTCCTGACCACCCCGACCACCCCTCGGACCCCGAC
>NZ_JAAALM010000793.1 GCF_009906395.1 Kineococcus indalonis | reverse complement strand
AAGCCACCGACGCCGACGTGGCGCGGCCGCCAGCGCCCGCGCCACGTCGGCGTCGGTGGCTTCGCGGCCGGCGCGCACCGCCTGCGCGACGGTGCGCGCGAAGGGGGCGGTGGGGCGCTGGGGCAGGTGGGCCACGGCGTGCGCGCCCAGCGGGTGCTCCACGGTGCCGGCGTCGGGCACCAGCAGCCCGGCCGCCACCCGCGCCAGGGTCGTCTTGCCGGCCCCGCTGGGCCCGGCCAGCGCCACCAGCTCCCCCGGCGCGACGTCCAGGTCCACCCCGCCCGCGCCGCCGGGGCCGGCGCCCACGACGGCGGTGCCGTCCTCGCGCAGCACCCGCACTCCGCGCAGCCGGACCCCCTCCGCCGCGCCGCCGGCCGGGCGCGCCGGGCGCGCGGTGAGCAGCGCGTCGACGTCGTCGACGACGGCGCCGGCGTCGGCGGAGTCGTGGAAGCGCGCCCCCACCTCGCGCAGCGGCCGGTACGCCTCCGGGGCCAGCAGGATCACCAGCAGGGCGGTGCGCAGGTCCAGCGTCCCGCCGGCCAGGCGCATCCCGGCGGTCACCGCGACCAGGCCCACCGACAGGGTGCCCACCAGCTCCAGGGCGGTGGAGGACAGGAACGCCACCCGCAGCACCCCCAGGGTGGCGCGGCGGTGCGCGTCGGTGGTCTCGGCCACCGCCTGCACCTGGCGGGCGGCGCGGCGGTGCGCGCGCAGCGTCGGCAGGCCGCGCACCACGTCCAGGAAGTGCGCCGACAGGGTCCGCGCCGCGCGCCAGCGCCGCTGCGCGCGCACCTGCGTGGCCCGCCCCAGCAGCACCGCGAACACCGGCACCAGCGGCAGGGTGAGCGCGACGGTCAGCGCCGAGCCGGGGTCCAGCAGCGCCAGCAGCCCCAGCACCGCCGGGGGCAGCAGCACGCCGGGCACCAGCGCCGGCAGGTAGCGGGTGAACCAGCCGTCCAGGGCGGGCAGGCCCTGCACGAGCAGCGCGGTCAGGCGCGCGGCGCCGAAGCGCTGCACCCCCGCCGGGCCCAGCGCCAGGGCCTGCTGCGCCGCGCGGCGGGTCAGGTCCGCGCGCACCGCGGTGGCGGTGCGCTGCGCCAGCGCCGTGGCGGCGGCGGAGAGCGCGGCGCGCGCGGCGACGACGGCGGCCAGCGCCAGCAGCGGGCGGGCGGTGCCGTCCCCGCGCCACAGCGCCACCACCAGCTCGGCCAGGGCGAAGGCCTGCGCCACCAGCAGGGCGGCG
>NZ_JAAALM010000792.1 GCF_009906395.1 Kineococcus indalonis | reverse complement strand
GTGCTCGACATCGCAGTGATCTCCAGGGCGTGCGACGGGGAGGGGGCGCCGGCGGGACGGCACGACCGCGCGGCACCCGGCTCGTCCTCGGACCGGTCACCGCCCGGGAGTTTCGACCCCCCTGACGAGGGCCACAAAGTAGCCATAGCTTGACCACTCGGTCAAGCAAGTCCCGGGTGGGCGCACGACGGGCCCACGACCTCGTTAACCTCGCGCCGTGGCGGAGGCGGGCAGCGAGGGGACCGGGCGCGTGGACGGGCGGCGCCTGCGCTACCGGCACCGGCGCGAGGAGCTGCTGCAGGCGGCCACCGACCACGTGCTCGCGCACGGCATGGCGCAGCTGTCGCTGCGCCGCGTCGCCGAGAGCGCCGGCGTCAGCCACGCCGCGCTGCTGCACCACTTCGGCACCCGCGAGGCCCTCGTCGCCGAGATCGTCGAGCGGGTGCTGGACCGCGCGTTCACCTCGCCGGAGCTGCTCGCGGGCCGGCCCGAGGGCGGTCCGCTGCGGGCGCTGTGGCGGCACGCCACCTCCGGCCGCGGCGAGCAGTACGTGCGCCTGTTCCTGGCGATCACCGGCGGGGCCCTGCACGACGAGGCGCTGGCCGGCGCGGTGGGCCGCTCGGTGCGCCAGCGCACCGGGCTGCTGCAGGCCGGGCTGGTGGAGGAGGGCTGCCCGCCCGGCGAGGCGGCCGCGGTGGCCACGCTGGTGCTGGGGACCATGCGCGGCCTGGTGCAGGACCGGTTCGTCACCGGCGACACCGCGCGCACGGACGCGGCGTTCGAGGTGTTCGTGCGCGGCGTGGAGCTGCGGGTGGCGTCCTGGCGGGCGCAGCGGGGCTGAGCGCGCCCCTCAGGCGCCGAGGTCCAGCTCGCCGCGCAGCACGCTGTCGGAGGAGTGCCCGGGGTCGCCGTCCAGCGGCTCGCGCGAGACGTCCACCACGCGGAAGCGCGACAGGTCCACCGCCTCGGGCAGCGCCACGTCCAGCCGCTCGCCGGTGAGCGTGCCCAGCGAGAGCAGCCCGCCGTCGGGGTCCAGCAGCCACACCTCCAGCACGCCGTCGCCCGCGGCCGCCACGTCGCGCACGCCGACGTCGAGGCGGCGGTGGCCGTCGACGCGGGCCACGGTCGCCTCGCCGCCGGCGGCGCCGTCGCCGCCCAGGGGCAGCAGCGCCGCGGAGGCCAGCACGGCACCGGCGCCCGGGTCCGCGGTGGGGCCCGAGGTGGGGCTCGCGGTGGGGCCGGCC
>NZ_JAAALM010000791.1 GCF_009906395.1 Kineococcus indalonis | reverse complement strand
GTGCGCGGCGTCGGGCCGCCGCGGGGCCCCTGGGCTAGGGTCCTGATCGGTGCCCTCACACCCGCACCGGCGCCCGCCGGCCCAGGTGGCCGGCACCGCAGGACGCGTCGGGACCCGCCGCGGGAGCCGACGAGGACGTCAGGGAGGGGACGCATGGGACTGCTCGACCGCTGGCGCCGACGCCCCGAGCCCGGCGCGGGGACGGGCGGGGCCGCGCAGCCCGCCCGCCGCCGGCGCCGCCGCGAGACCCCGGCCGCCGTGCCGGGGGAGGCCGCGCTGCGCGAGACCCTGCACGAGGACCCCAACGACGAGGCGGCCTTCACCGCGCTGGTGGAGACCGTGCGCACCCGGGCCGCCGAGGCGCACGTGGCCGACGCCCCGGGCGACGAGGGGCACGAGGCGGAGGACGCCCGCCGCGCCGCCGACAACGCCGTGTGGGCGCTGGCCGAGGAGCTGGCGCAGAGCCCGAGGGCGTGGCGGCCGCTGCTGGTGATGGGCCGGCTGTCGCTGGTGGACGACCGCGAGGCGGCGCTGCGCCGGCTGGGCATCGCCGCCGAGCGCGACCCCTCGGGGCGGGCGCTGGCGGAGGCGCTGGCGATCCTGCGCGAGGCGCACATGAACGACGACGCGCTCAGCCTGGGCGTGGGGCACTGGCGCCCCCGCGAGCACGACGTGGAGGCCGGCCGCCACCTGGTGGCCGCCGCCATCGACTCCGGCCGCCTCGCCGAGGCGCGCCGGCACCTGAAGGCGCTGGGGGAGCACCCCGACCAGGGTCGCGTGGCGCCGCTGCGCGCGGAGCTGGAGGACGCCATCGCGAGGGCGGACAGGGCGCGGCGCTGAGGGCGCCCACCGGCCCGCGCGGGCGGACCGGCCCGCCCGCGCGCGCCGCAGGTGACGTGCGCGTGACGTGGAGGTGACGTGCGGGTGAACCGGGGCCCGCCCGGCTACCGGGCGGCGCCCCGGACGTCACTGGGGTCACACCGCTGGGCCGTTCGAGTGGTTGACAGCGCTCTCACAGGCCGAGAGGGTGTGCTCACCCACAGCCGACGGGGGGGCTCGTCACGAGCGCGGTGGGGTGGAGTTCCAGCTAGGGGACTGCATGCACCTCGCCCCCCGTTGACCGCGACGTCAAGCTCCGGCCGTCTGGTGGTATCCCATGCCTGCAGAGACCTCCCTCCCGATCGCGACCTCCACCCCCGCCGCGGCACCCGCGGTGCGCGCGGGCCGCGCTCCCAGCAGGAGAACCAGAC
>NZ_JAAALM010000790.1 GCF_009906395.1 Kineococcus indalonis | reverse complement strand
GGCGGGGGGCGCGGGCGGTGAGGCGGCGGCCGGCGGCGTCGAGGAGGACGGCGACGTCGAAGTCGGCGCCGTCGTTCTCCGCCGGGCCCGCCGCGACGACCTCGAGGCCGGGCACGGCGGCGGTGGCGAGGGCGGCGAGGACCTGGGGCGAGCGGACGGGCACGGGGCCACGGTAGAGCGCGGCCGCCTCCGTAGGGTGGAGCGGTGACCTCCCACGCCGTCGACGCCCCGCACGGACCCGCGAAGGTGGCGCTGCCGTCCCCGCCGCTGCGCGACCTGGCCCTCTCCCGCCAGCGCCTGGACCGCGCCGGCGCCCGCCGCGCCGAGCCGGGCCTGCTGGAGCGGCTGTGGGCCGAGCCGTCCACGCGGGTGCTGCGGGTGCACGCGGGCCGGGCGCCGGTGGTGCGCACCGCGCGGGGCGTCCAGCTGGTGCTGCGCGCCCCGGCGGAGGTGCCGGCGCCGGGAGAGCACGACCTGCTGCTGTACCTGGGCGCGGACGGCGCGCAGGAGTTCGTGGCGGTGGTCTCCGCGGACGCCGAGCCGGAGGTCGTCGACGGCGCGGCCGGCGACGAGGAGTGGCGGGGCCTGCGGGAGGTGGGCGACGTGCTGGACGACCGGGACGCCGGCCTGCTCACCGAGGCCGTCTCGATGGGCAACTGGCACGCGGAGACGCGGTTCTCCCCGCGCACCGGCGAGCCGCTGGCGGCGGCCTCGGCGGGCTGGGTGAAGGCGGAGCCGGGCGGCAAGGAGCACTTCCCCCGCACCGACGCCGCGGTGATCATGGCGGTGGTCGACCCGCACGACCGGCTGCTGCTGGGGCACCAGCCGGTGTGGCCGGAGAACCGCTACTCGGTGCTGGCGGGCTTCGTGGAGCCGGGGGAGTGCTTCGAGGACACGGTGCGCCGGGAGGTGCTGGAGGAGGCCGGGGTCGTCGTGGGCGCCGACGCCGAGGACGTGCGCTACCTGGGCAGCCAGCCGTGGCCGTTCCCCGCCTCCCTCATGGTGGGCTTCGCCGCGCGGGCCGTCACCACGGACATCCGGGTCGACGGCGCCGAGATCGCCCTGGCGCGCTGGTTCACCCGCGAGGAGCTCGCGCAGGAGGTGCGCGCGGGCCGCGTGCTGCCGCCGCCGGGGGTCTCCATCGCCCGCCGCCTCATCGAGGCGTGGTTCGGCGGCCCGCTGCCGGTGCCGGGGGACGACACCTGGGCGTGAGCGGGGGTCCGAGCGTCGGGTCCGAGCGTCGGGGTCCGAGCGCTGGGGC
>NZ_JAAALM010000078.1 GCF_009906395.1 Kineococcus indalonis | reverse complement strand
CCACGGGACCTCCTCGTTCGGTGGCGGCGGGCCGCTCACCTCGCGGCCCGCGGCCACAGTACGCCGCAGCGCCGGTACGCGGTACCGCTGGTGACAGGTACTTCCGCCCGGCGCCGCCCCGGACCCCGGCAGCGCCCGGCGCCCGCTCCCGTTAGGATCGGGTGCACAGGCGTCGACCCGGCCATCACCGGTGAGCCTCCGGAAGAACGGGCCCCCGGTGCAGCGCCGGGAGCCCCACTAGACCCGGACGGGTCCGGCCCGTGACAGCCGGCGACGAGCGGTCGTCGTCGCGCCTCCCCGCGGGGAGGGGCGCCGACGGCAAGCGGGGTGGTACCGCGGCACCGCCGGCCCCGGCGGGAGTCGTCCCCGCGAGCAGCAGCGACGTCGTCGAGGAGCGCACGTGTCCGAGGTCACGGACCAGGCACCGAACCAGACCGGCCAGGCGGCCCAGGCGGCCGCCGACCGCTCCGAGCAGAGCGGTTCCGGCCCCCGCTTCCCGGAGGTCGAGCGCGCCGTCCTCGACTCGTGGGCCGCCGACGGCACCTTCGCCGCCAGCGTGGAGGCCCGCCGCGGCTCGGCCGCCGGCGAGTTCGTCTTCTACGACGGCCCGCCCTTCGCCAACGGCCTGCCGCACTACGGCCACCTGCTCACCGGGTACGTCAAGGACGTCGTGCCCCGCTACAAGACCATGCGCGGGTACCGCGTGGAGCGCCGCTTCGGCTGGGACACCCACGGCCTGCCCGCCGAGGTGGAGGCCGAGCGCCAGCTCGGCATCACCCACAAGTCCGAGATCGAGACGATGGGCATCGCGACGTTCAACGACGCGTGCCGCACCTCCGTGCTGCGCTACACGAAGGAGTGGGAGGAGTACGTCACCCGCCAGGCGCGCTGGGTGGACTTCGAGCACGACTACAAGACCCTCGACACCGACTACATGGAGTCGGTGATGTGGGCGTTCAAGACGCTGCACGACAAGGGCCTGGTCTACGAGGGCTTCCGCGTGCTGGCGTACTGCTGGCGCTGCGAGACGCCGCTGTCGAACTCCGAGACGCGCCTGGACGACGTCTACCGCAACCGGCAGGACCCCGCCGTCACCGTCGGCTACCCGATGCTGGGCTCCGAGCGCCACCCCGAGCTGGCCGGCGTGCTCGCCCTCATCTGGACCACCACGCCCTGGACGCTGCCCAGCAACCTCGCCGTGGCCGTGCACCCGGAGCTGGACTACGTCGTCGTCGACGGCGCGCCCGGCACCGCCCACGAGGGCCGGCGCTTCCTGCTCGCCCAGGAGCGCCTGGGCCACCACGCCCGAGAGCTCGGCGAGGACGCCGCCTCGCGCGTCAGCGCCCGCTTCCGCGGCGCGGACCTGCTGGGGGAGCGCTACCGCCCGCCCTTCGGCTACTTCGAGGGCCGCGAGAACGCCCACCAGGTGCTGCCCGCCGACTACGTCACCACCGACTCCGGCACCGGCCTGGTGCACATCGCCCCCGCCTTCGGCGAGGACGACAAGGCCGTCACCGACGCCGCCGGCATCGTGCCCGTGGTGCCCGTCGACGCCCGCGGCCGCTTCACCGCCGAGGTGCCCGACCTCGCCGGCCAGCACGTCTTCGACGCCAACAAGCCCATCGCGCGCGCCCTCAAGGAGGGCCTGCCCAGCGGGGCGGTGCTGCTGCGCCAGGAGACCTACGACCACCCCTACCCGCACTGCTGGCGCTGCGGCAACGCCCTGATCTACCGCGCCGTCTCCAGCTGGTTCGTCAAGGTCACCGCGATCCGCGACCGCATGGTCGAGCTGAACCAGGACATCACCTGGGTGCCCGAGCACGTCAAGGACGGCTCCTTCGGCAAGTGGCTGGCCGGCGCGCGCGACTGGTCCATCAGCCGCAACCGCTACTGGGGCAGCCCCATCCCCGTGTGGGTCTCCGACGACCCCGCGCACCCGCGCACCGACGTGTACGGCTCGCTGGACGAGCTCGAGCGCGACTTCGGCGTGCGCCCGGCGGACCTGCACCGCCCCCACGTCGACGAGCTCACCCGGCCCAACCCCGACGACCCGACCGGGAAGTCCACCATGCGCCGGGTGCCGGAGGTCCTGGACTGCTGGTTCGAGTCCGGCTCCATGCCGTTCGCCCAGGTGCACTACCCCTTCGAGAACACCGAGTGGTTCGAGAGCCACTACCCGGGCGACTTCATCGTCGAGTACATCGGGCAGACCCGCGGCTGGTTCTACACGCTGCACGTGCTGGCCACCGCGCTCTTCGACCGCCCGGCGTTCCGCACCTGCGTCTCGCACGGCATCCTGCTGGGCGACGACGGGCGCAAGATGAGCAAGTCGCTGCGCAACTACCCGGACGTCTCCGAGGTGCTGGACCGCGACGGCTCCGACGCCATGCGCTGGTTCCTCATGAGCTCGCCGGTGCTGCGCGGGGGCAACCTCATCGTCACCGAGCAGGGCATCCGCGACTCGGTGCGCCAGGTGCTGCTGCCGCTGTGGAACACCTTCCAGTTCTTCCAGCTGTACTCCGGCACCTCCAGCCACACCCCGCGCTGGCGCACCAGCTCCCCGGACGTCCTGGACCGCTACGTGCTGGCCAAGCTGCACGACGCCGTCGTCGCGGTCACCGACCAGCTCGACGCGTACGACATCGCCGGCGCCTGCGAGAGCGTGCGCCAGTTCCTCGACGTCCTGACGAACTGGTACGTGCGCCGCTCCCGCGCCGCGTTCTGGGACGGGGAGTCCGAGCGCGCCCGCGACGCCCTGGACACCCTGCACACCGTGCTGGAGACCACCAGCCGGCTGCTCGCCCCGCTGCTGCCGCTGGTCGGCGAGCACGTGTGGCGCGAGCTGACCGGCGGGCGCTCGGTGCACCTGACCGACTGGCCCGACCCGGTGGACCTGCCCGCCGACCCCGCCCTGGTGGCCGCCATGGACGCCGCCCGCTCGGCGTGCTCCTCGGCGCTGGCGCTGCGCAAGGCCGGCGGGCTGCGGGTGCGCCTGCCGCTGCGGCGCCTGGAGGTCCTCGTGCCCGACCCGGCCGCCCTGGAGCCGTTCGCGCAGCTCGTCGGCGACGAGGTGAACGTGCGCGAGGTCGCCCTCGGCCACGTCGACCGCGCCGTCGAGCACGGCGTGCGCGCCAAGCTCACCGTCAACGCCCGCGCCGCCGGGCCCCGCCTGGGCAAGGCGGTGCAGCAGGCCATCAGGGCGTCCAAGTCCGGCGACTGGGAGGAGCGCCCCGACGGCACCGTCGTGGCCGGCGGCATCGAGCTGGAGCAGGGCGAGTACGAGCTGAGCACCACCGTCGAGGGCGGGGACCCCGGCCTGGCCACGGCCGCCCTGGACGGCGGCGGCTTCGTCGTGCTGGACACCACCGTCACGCCCGAGCTGGCCGCCGAGGGCGTCGCCCGCGACGTGGTCCGCCTCGTGCAGCAGGCCCGCCGCGACGCCGGCCTGCACGTGTCCGACCGCATCCGCCTCACCGTCGCCGCCGACGGCCCCGTGTGGGAGGCCCTGGTCACCCACCAGAACCTCGTCGTCGAGGAGACCCTGGCCCAGCAGTTCGGCTCCTCCGCGCAGGCCGACGCCCTGCCGGTGGAGCGGGCCACCCTCGTGGCCTCCGTGGAGGGCCACGAGGTCCGCGTCGCGGTCGAGAAGACGGAGGAGCGGTGAACGGCACCGGCGGCAGGCACGGCGAGGAGCGCGGCGAGGAGCACGTCCACCTCGAGCCGGGCGTCTTCGAGGACGACGTCGTGTTCGGCGGCGACGCCCTGCGCCGCGGGCGGGTCCCGCAGGACCGCCGCCCCGCGCTCACCGGCGCCGAGCGGCGCCGCCGCGAGGAGCGGCGCGCCTCCGGGGCGGACGACGACCCCCGCTACGCCGAGGTCGTCGCCGCGATCCTGGCCCGCAACCCCGAGCACCGCATCCACCCCACCCTGGACCGGGTGCGCGAGGCGTGCGGGCTGCTGGGCGACCCGCAGCTGTCGTACCGCGTCGTGCACGTGGCCGGCACCAACGGCAAGACGTCCACCTCCCGCATGGTGGAGCGCCTGGTGCGCGAGCACGACCTGCGCACCGGCCGCTTCACCAGCCCGCACCTGTCCGAGGTCACCGAGCGCATCGCCATCGACGGCGAGCCGATCGGCCGCCCCGCGTTCGTGCGCGCCTGGGACGACGTCGAGCCGGTCGTCGGCATCGTCGACGCCCGCGCCGCCGAGCGCGGCGAGCCGCGGCTGAGCTTCTTCGAGGTGCTCACCCTCATGGCCTTCGCCGCCTTCGCCGACGCCCCCGTCGACGTCGCCGTCGTCGAGACCGGCCTGGGCGGCACGTGGGACACCACGAACGTCGTGCGCCCCGACGTCGCCGTCGTGACCCCGGTCTCCATGGACCACGAGGCGTGGCTGGGCTCCACGCTGGAGGAGATCGCCGGCCAGAAGGCCGGCATCGTCAAGCACGGCGCCACCTTCGTCATGGGCCGGCAGGAGGAGGGTGCCGCGGCGGTGCTGCTGGCCCGGGCCGCCGCCGAGCGCGTCACCGTGCTGCGCGACGGCGCCGACTTCGGCGTGCAGGAGCGCTCCCTGGCCGTCGGCGGCCAGCTCGTCTCGCTGCGCACCCGTGGCGGCCTCTACACCGACGTGCTCCTGCCCCTGCACGGCGCCCACCAGGCCGACAACGCCGCCACCGCGCTCGCCGCCGCCGAGGCGCTGCTCGCCCTGCCCGGCGACGCCCTGCCGCCGGGCCTGGTGGAGGCAGCCTTCGCCGACGTCACCTCCCCGGGCCGCCTGGAGCTGCTGCGCACCTCCCCGGCGGTCCTCGTGGACTCCGCCCACAACCCCTCCGGGGCCCGGGCCCTCGCCGAGGCCGTCGCCGAGGCGTTCACCCTCTCCCGCCTCGTCGGCGTCGTGGCCGTCGCCGGCGACAAGGACGTCGACGGCGTCCTCGCCGCCCTCGAACCCGTCCTCGCCGAGGTCGTCGTCACCCGCTCCTCCTCCCCGCGCTCCCTGGAGCCCGCCGAGCTCGCCGAGATCGCCGAGGACGTCTTCGGCGAGGACCGCGTCCACGTGGCCGACCGGCTCGACGCGGCCCTCGCGCAGGCCGTGGACCTCGCCGAGTCCGAGGGCGGCCCCGGCGCCGGCGTGCTCGTCGCCGGCTCGGTGGTCCTCGCCGGCGACGCCCGCGTCCTGCTCGGCCGGGGAGGTGCGGCGTGAGGCACCCCAAGCGCGTGCTCGCCGCGAGCACCCTGGTCGCCGAGGCCCTCGTCGTGTTCTTCGCGACCCTGGCCGCCACCGCCCTGCACCGCGAGGAGCAGGGCTCGTACCTCATCGCCGGCGGCGTGCTCGCCCTGCTGTGCGTGCTGTGCGCGGGGGTGCTGCGCTCGCGCGCCGGCTACGCCCTCGGCTGGGTCCTGCAGGTCGTCATCGTCGCCTCCGGCTTCGTCGTGCCCGAGGCGTTCCGCTGGACCATGGTCGCGATCGGCGTCGCCTTCGCCGGCATCTGGTTCGCGTGCCTGCGCGTGGGGACGCGCGTGGAGCGCGAGCGCGACCAGGTGGCGCGGGGCCTGGGCGAGCGGCGCGGCCCCGACGGCGCCTGACCCCTCGCCGGGACGACGACGCCCCGCCCCGGGGAACCGGGAGCGGGGCGTCGTCGTCCCGGTGGGGTCAGGCGCGGTGCGGGGCGCCGGAGTCGGTGCCCATCTCCTCCAGCTCGCGCCCCTTCGTCTCCGGCACCGCCTTGAGGACGAAGAAGAACGACACCAGCGCGAACGCGGCGTACAGGCCGTAGGCGAACGTCAGGCCCAGCTCGGCCAGCGGCGGGAACGTCGTGGAGATCGTGAAGTTCGCCAGCCACTGCGCGGCCGCGGCCACGGCCAGGGCCGCGGCGCGGATGCGGTTGGGGAACATCTCGCCCAGCAGCACCCACACGATGGGGCCCCACGTGGCGCCGAAGCCGATGACGAAGAGGTTGGCGGCCACGACGGCCACCGGGCCCCAGCCGCCGGGGAGCCTGAGCTCCTCGCCGGAGCCGACGGACTGCGAGAAGGCGACCGCCATGACGGCCAGGGAGACGAACATCAGCAGCGACCCCGCGATCAGCAGCGGCTTGCGGCCGATCCTGTCGACGGTGGCGATGGCGATGAAGGTGACGACGACGTTGGTCACGGAGGTGATCGTCGAGGTCGTGAACGCGTCGCTGGACTCGAAGCCGACGGACCTCCACAGCGAGGTGGAGTAGTAGAAGATCACGTTGATGCCGACCGCCTGCTGGAAGACCGACAGCAGGATGCCGACCCACACGATGGGCTGCAGGCCGAAGCGGGGGCCGCGCAGGTCGCGCAGGCTCGGCTCGTCCTCGCGCTGCATGCTGGCGCGGATGTCGGCGACCTTGCGCTGCAGCGCCGCCGGGCTCAGGGCGCCGAGGACCTGGCGCAGCACGTCCGTCGCCTTCTGCGTCTCGCCCTTGGCGATGAGGTAGCGCGGGGACTCGGGCACCTGCAGGGCCAGGAACGCCCACACCACCGAGGGGATCACGCCGACGAGGAACATCCACCGCCACGCCTCCCAGCCGAACCAGGTGGTCTCCCCGGCCCCGCCGGCGGTGTTGGCGATGAAGGCGTCGGACAGCAGCGCGGCGAAGATGCCGACGGTGATGGCCAGCTGCTGCAGCGAGCCGAGCCGGCCGCGGATGTACGCGGGCGCGACCTCGGCGATGTAGGTGGGGGCGATGACGGAGGCGACGCCGACGCCGACGCCGCCGACCACGCGCCACGCGATGAGGTCCCACACGGCGAAGGCGAAGGCCGAGCCGACCGCGCCGATCGCGAAGAGCAGGCCGCCGATGACCATGACGGACTTGCGGCCGAAGCGGTCCGCGATGCGCCCGGCGAACCAGGCGCCGACGGCCGCGCCGAGCAGGGCGCAGGAGACGGCGAAGCCCTCCAGGAAGCCGCTGAGCCCGAACTGGTCGGCGACGGCGTCCACCGCGCCGTTGATGACGGCGGTGTCGAAGCCGAACAGGAAGCCGCCGATGGCGGCCACCACCGAGATGAGGACCACCTTGGTGGTCGTGCGCTGGCGCTCCTCGGCGTCGGCACTGGGTCGTTCCGCTGACATGCCGGGTCCCCTCCCGCTCGGGCGACGTCGCAGTGGACGTGGTGCCCCGGTGCGGAGCCCGTGCCCGATGGTCCGCCCGATGATCCCGGTGTGCACCCCGGGACGCGCCCGGTGCGCCCCCGGGGGAGCCGGGGTGCGCCTCAGGCGTCCTCGCCGCGCGCGGTCGCCAGGTCGTGCGCGGCCAGGTCCACGGCCTCCTCGGCGCGGCGGGCGGCGTCGACGAGGCCGGCCAGGGCCGAGCCGTCGGGCACGCGCGCGGAGCGGGAGGCGTACGCCTTGGACAGCGCCCTGGCCTCGGCGGCCAGCTCGGCCAGCACCTCGGCGGCCTCCTCGCGCGCGGTGCGCAGGGCCTCCTGCTGCGCCCGGGTGTCCTCGCGGTCGCTGCGCAGGCCCACGGCGGCCCTCCTCGTGCTCTCGTCTCGCGGGTGGGGCGACCATCCTGCCAGCCGCCGGCCGGTGGGCCGGGCTCCGCTAGGGTGCGGGCCGTGGCCACGCAGACCGACGTCCAGCGCACCCTCGTCCTCGTCAAGCCGGACGGCGTCCGGCGCGACCTGACCGGGGAGGTGCTGCGGCGGATCGAGGCCAAGGGCTACGCGCTGGTGGCGCTGCAGCTGCGCACCGCCGACCGCGAGCTGCTCGCCGGGCACTACGCCGAGCACGAGGGCAAGCCGTTCTACGAGCCGCTGGTGGAGTTCATGTCCTCCGGGCCGGTCGTCGCCGCGGTCGTCGAGGGCCACCGGGTCATCGAGGGCTTCCGCTCCCTGGCCGGCACCACCGACCCCACCACGGCCGCGCCCGGCACGATCCGCGGCGACCTGGGCCGCGACTGGGGCCTGAAGGTGCAGCAGAACCTCGTGCACGGCTCGGACTCCGAGGAGTCCGCGGCCCGCGAGATCGGCCTGTGGTTCCCGAACCTCTGACGCGCCTCCCCCGACCCCTGTCGCGCCGGTGAGTCCTGCGCCACGCTGGGGTCTCCACGAGCAGGAGGGCCCGCCCGGGCCCCGCGGCTGAGGAGACCACCGTGCGCATGATCTTCATCAACCTCCCGGTGAGCGACCTGGGGGCGTCCGAGAAGTTCTTCACCTCGCTGGGCTTCGCGAAGAACCCCGACTTCAGCGACGACGGCACCACCTGCGTCACGGTGGAGGAGAACGTCATCGCCCTGCTGCACTCCCCGGAGAAGTGGAAGGGCTTCCTGCACTCGGAGCCGGCGGCGCCGGGCACCACCGAGGTGATGCTGGCGCTGTCGGCGTCCAGCCGCGAGGAGTGCGACGACCTGCGCGAGCGGGCCCTGGCCAACGGCGGCTCGGAGTACGCCCCGGCGATGGACTTCGGCTGGATGTACGGCGTGAGCTTCCGCGACCCCGACGGGCACGTGTGGGAGCTGAGCTGGATGGACCTCGAGGCCGCCGCGCAGGCCGGCGGCCCCGGCGCCTGAGCGCGGCCGGGCGCCGCCGCGCGGCGGCGCCCGGGTGCCTGGGCGGGCGGTCAGGCGCCGGGGCGGGAGGCGGCGTAGCGCGCCCAGGCGGCCTCCACGGCGGCCAGCGCCGACTCGTCCTGCAGCGAGGTGACGTCCCCGCCGCCGCGCCCGGCCGTCACGTCCGCCACCAGCCGGCGCATGATCTTGCCGGAGCGGGTCTTGGGCAGGTCCGCCACCACCACCACGTCGCGGGGCTTGGCGACCGGGCCGATCGCCCGCGCCACGTGCGCGCGCAGCTCCTCGGCCAGCGCGCCCTCCGCCGCCGCGCCGCGCGGGCCGTCCGCCGGCGCCGCGCCGCGCAGGATGACGAAGGCGACGATGCGCTGGCCGGTCGTGGCGTCCGGGGCGCCGACGACCGCGGCCTCCGCGACCCGCGGGTGCGCCACCAGCGCCGACTCCAGCTCGATGCTGGACAGCCGGTGCCCGGAGACGTTGAGGACGTCGTCGATGCGCCCGCCGATCCACACGTACCCGTCGGCGTCCTTGGACGCCGCGTCGCCGGCCAGGTACCAGCCCTGCTCGGCGTACGGCTCCCAGTAGGACTTCACGAACCGCGCGTGGTCGCGCCACACGGTGCGGGCCATGCCCGGCCAGGGCCGGGTGATCACGAGAACGCCGGTCTCGCCGGGCGCGGTCTCGCGGCCGTGCTCGTCGACGACGGTGGCCGCCAGCCCCGGCAGCGGCAGCGTGCCCGAGCCGGGCTTGAGCGGCGTCACCCCCGGCAGCGGGGCCACGACCGCCGCGCCGGTCTCGGACTGCCACCAGGTGTCCACGATGGGGCAGCGCCCGCCGCCGACCTCCCGGTGCAGCCACAGCCACGCCTCGGGGTTGATCGCCTCGCCCACCGAGCCCAGCAGCCGCAGCGAGGACAGGTCGAAGCGCGCCGGCAGCTCCGGGCCGTGCTTCATGAACGTCCGCACCAGCGTGGGGGCGGTGTAGTAGGTCGTCACGCCGTACTTCTCGATGACCTCGAAGTGCCGGCCCGGGTGCGGGGTCAGCGGGGAGCCCTCGTAGATGACCTGCGTGACGCCGTTGGACAGCGGCCCGTACATCTCGTAGCTGTGCGCGGTGACCCAGGCCAGGTCCGCCTGGCACCAGTAGACGTCGTCGTCCTTGACGTCGAAGACGGCCCAGTGCGACCAGGACGTGTGGGTGAGGTAGCCGCCGCTGGTGTGCACCAGGCCCTTGGGGCGCCCGGTGGTGCCGGAGGTGTAGATGATGAACAGCGGGTCCTCGGCGTCGAAGCCGGGGGCGGCGTGCTCGGTGCTCTGCCGGTCCACCAGCTCGTGCCACCACACGTCGCGCCCCGGCGTCCACGGCACGTCCGGCGTCAGCTCGCCGGTGCGGCGCACCACCAGGACGTGCTCGACGTGCTCCAGGCCCTGCACCGCGGCGTCGGCGGCGCCCTTGACGGCCACCGCCCGACCGCGGCGGAACTGCCCGTCGGTGCACACCAGCAGCTTGGCGCCGGTGTCCTCCACCCGGAAGCGCAGCGCCTCGGCGGAGAACCCCCCGAACACCAGGGACACCACGGCCCCCACGCGCGCGCACGCCATCGTCGCCACGATCGTCTCCGGCAGCACCGGCAGGTACAGCACGACCCGGTCGCCGTGGCCGACGCCGAGCTCCTGCAGGGCGTTGGCGGTGCGGCACACCTCGTCCTGCAGCTGCGCGTAGGTGATCGTGCGGCTGTCGCCGGGCTCGCCCTCCCAGTGCAGGGCGACCTTGTCCCCGCGCCCGGCGGCCACGTGCCGGTCCACGCAGTTCACCGCGACGTTGAGCCGGCCGCCGACGAACCACTGCGCCGTCGGCAGGGTGGAGCCGTCGAAGACGGTGTGCCACGGCTCCTCCCACTGCAGCCGCCCGGCCTGCTCGGCCCAGAACGCCTCCGGGTCGGCCTCGGCGCGCGCGTACTCCTCCGGCCCCACGTTGGCCCGCGCGGCGAACCCCGGCGGCGGGGGGAACACGAGGTGCTTCTCGGCGGGGGCGGTGCTCATG
>NZ_JAAALM010000789.1 GCF_009906395.1 Kineococcus indalonis | reverse complement strand
GGCTCGGGCGCCCGTGAGGGGCGCGCGCTCGATCGCGGCGGCCAGCGCCGCGGCCGGCCCCTCCAGCAGCGTCACCGCGTCGCCGCGGTGGTTGCGCCGCTCCCAGCGCGCGGCGCCGCCGGGCGGGTGCCGCGGCAGCCAGCGCGTCAGGGCCCGGCCGGTGCGCACGGCCAGCGCCGCGGCCGCGGCGGCGCGCAGCACCGGCACGGCACCCCCCGCACCCGCACCGGGGGCGCCCGCGGCGCTCACGGCGCCGCCGCCGGCAGCGGCGGGGTGACGGCCGAGGCGCCCGCGCCCGTACCGTACTGCCCGGCGTCCCCGGTGAGCTGCTCGCGCAGGGCCAGGACGACGTTGACCCGGCCGACGGCGCCGTCCAGGTCGTCGACCGTGCTGACCTGACCGGCCACGGCGGAGTCCGCGCGCACCGCGGCGACCGCGCCGGCGCCGTCCGCCGCCTCCGTGGGGCCGGCCACCACCGCTCCCGCGGCCACCGCGTCGAAGCGCTGGGCCAGCGCCGCCCACGCCGCGGAGTCCGCCTCGGCCTGCGCCTCGGTGGCGTCCGGGTCGGCGGCGCCGCCCACCAGCACGGCCAGCGTGCCGCGCTGGGTCACCTCACCCTCGACCTCCACGAACCCGGCGTCGGCCAGGGTCGGCAGCAGCGCGGCCGCCGAGGGGTCGGTGACCACCGTCTGGGCGGGCTCGCGCACGACGAGCGCGCGGGCCAGGGCCTCGGCCAGCACGCCCGCCGCGTCGTCGGTGTCGGCGTCGTCACCGGCGTCCGGGGTCGGCGCGGGCGCCGGTGACGACGCCGGGGCCGCGCCGAGCTGGGCGCCCAGCTGCGCGGCGGTGCTCGCGCGCACGGCCCGCTGGGCCGCGGCGGTCCACTCGTCCTGGACGGTGACGCGGGCCGAGACGCTCGCCCCGGCCTGCTCGAGGACCTCCACGGCGGCGTCGGTCTGGCTGGAGTCGGCCCCCGGCAGCTCCACCACGGCGACGACCCGCCCGGCGAGGCGGCCGTCCACCACGGCCGGGCCCACGGCCTCGGCCCAGGCGTCCTGGGCCTCGCCGGCGGCGAGGGCCTGGTCGCGCTCGGTGCGCAACTGGTCCTTCTCCTGCGTCAGCTGGCGCACCTGGTCGGTGATCCCGGTGGAGATGCCCTCGTTGAGGGGGCCGGCGCCGAGGACGATGCCGACGGCCAGGGCCAGGAACACCGACACCAGCGAGACCACGTGGTACCGGAAGTCGATCACTGCGTGTCCTGTCG
>NZ_JAAALM010000788.1 GCF_009906395.1 Kineococcus indalonis | reverse complement strand
ACCACGGCCGGCGGCGCCCACCACCCGGCGGCGGGCAGGTGCGCGGGCACGGCGGCGCCGCGGGCCACGGCGGCCGCGCCGGCGGCGACCTCCGGGGAGGGGCACGGGCCCACGCGCGTGGTGCGGTCCAGCGGGTCGCCCACGCGCAGCGCCGCGGCGCCGGCGTCCAGGCGCGCCACCAGGGCCTCGGCCAGCGGCTCGACCACCAGCACCCGCGAGCCGCCGGGCCGCCCGTGCGCGCCGTCGGCCAGCCCGGCCAGCAGCGCGGGCAGCACCGCGTCCGGGTCGGCGCCCTCGAGCACCACGTCCACGGCCGTGGTGCCGCGGTCGGCCACCAGCGGGGTGCCGCGGTCGGCCAGGTCCAGGGCCAGCTCGCGCAGCTGCTCGGCGGTGCCGTCGGCGCGCACGGCCAGCAGCCCCTCCGCCTCCCACAGCACGGCGTCGGCGACGGGGTCGCGCCCCGGGGCGGTGGCCACCAGCCCCTCGGGCAGGCCGGCGTCGGCGCAGGCGCGCACCAGCCGCTCGGCGGTGGCGGCGGACTGCGCGTCGGGGCGCAGCAGCACCCCGGCGCCGGCGGCCAGCGCGGCCACCAGGGCGGTGGCCAGCGCCGCGGGGCCGCTGCGCCAGGTCGCCAGGACGGCCACGACACCGCCGCCGCCGGCGTCCACGCCCAGCGCGTCGAGCTTGTCGGCCCACCCGGCGGTGGAGAAGGCGGCGTCCAGCAGCCGCGGGCCGTCGGCGCCCACCCCGGCGGCCACCGGGCGTCCGGTGGTCAGGGCGCGGGCGACGGCCAGCGGCAGGACGTGGTCGGCCAGGACGTCGGCGAGGGTGAACAGGTGCCGGGCGCGGTCCTCGCCGCTGAGCCAGGCCCAGTCGGTGCGGCTGGTGGCGACCACGCGCCCGGCCAGGCGGGCGAGCACGTCGTGGGAGGTGTCGGCCACGGCCAGGAGGCGCTCGCCGGTGTCCGGGCGGGGCACCTCGACGCGCGGGGAGGTGCCGTCGCCGCCGGTGGCGGTCAGCTCCGCGGGCAGCCCGGCGGCGGCGGCGTCCTCCAGCGGGGGGCCCTGCGCACGCCCCGGGCGCGCGCGGAGGTGGCGCGGGGCCCTCCCCACCGCTTCCGGTAGTGGCGTGGTCACGATGAGTGAGTCTACTGAGGCGGGGGTGGATCCCCGGGGCGAACGGCGCAGCCGGGTGCCGCGATGGCGCCCCCGCACCGGGCTGGCAGGGTGGACCCGTGCACTCCCACGGCCCCACCGCCCCACCCC
>NZ_JAAALM010000787.1 GCF_009906395.1 Kineococcus indalonis | reverse complement strand
CTCCTGCGGGGTCGGCTCCTGCGGGGTCGGGTGGGTCCGCGGCCGGGCGCCGGCGCGCGCACCCACCCGACCCCGCAGGAGCCGACCCCGCAGGAGCCCCGGGCTCAGGTGAGCCAGCGCGCCACGACCGGCAGCACCACCGTCATGAGCAGCGCGTTCAGCACCATCGCCGCGCTGGACCAGCCGCCGGCGACGTGGGAGTGCGCCAGCGCGCGGGAGGTGCCGATGCCGTGCGAGGTGACGCCGATCGCGAAGCCGCGGGCGCGGCCGTCCTCGACGCGCACGCGGTCCAGCAGCCACGGGCCGACCGTGGCGCCCAGGACGCCGGAGACGAGGGTGAGCACGACCGCGAGGGTGGTGTTGGCGCCGATGGCGGTGCCGATCGTCAGGGCGACGGGCGTGGTGACCGAGCGGGGCAGGGCCGTGAGCAGCAGCTCGTCGGGGACGCCGAGGGCGACGAGGGAGGCGGCGGTCACGGTGACGCTGACGGCGCCGGTGACCACCAGGGTCACGAGGACGGCGAGGCGGTCGGCGAGCAGGGCGCGGCCGGAGCGCAGCAGCGGCAGCGCGAGCGCGACGGTGGCGGGGCCGAGCAGGAGGGTCAGGACGGAGACGGAGGCGAGGTACTCCTCGTAGCCGATGCCGAGCACCTCCAGGGCGAGCGCGACGGCGATCATCGCGACGAGCACGGGGGCCAGCAGCGCCGGGCGGCCGAGGCGGCGGTGCAGGGCGTCGGCGCCGAGGTAGGCGGCCAGGGTGAGCGCGAGGCCGAAGCCGGGGGCGTGGACGACGGCGTTCACGCGGCCTCCCCCGCCGCCGTGCCGGCGGGGCCGCCGGCGCGCCGGCGCAGCAGGGCCTGCAGCAGCGCGCCGGCGACGACGAGGCCGACGGCGAAGGAGCCGACGACGGCCACGGCCAGCGGGGCGGCGTGCTCGGCGATCTCGGACAGCTGCGTCAGGGCCCCCACGCCCGGCGGCACGAACAGCAGCTGCAGGTGCCGCAGGAGGGGGTCGGCGGCGGGCTGGGCGCGCGCGACGAGACCGCGGTGGCGGGCGCCGACGGCCAGCAGGAGCACCAGGCCCAGGACGGCGCCGGGCACGGGCAGGCCGGTGAGGTCGACGAGCAGCGTGCCGAGCAGCTGCAACCCGAGCAGCAGGGCCAGCGCGGCCAGGGCCGCCGGCACGTGCTGGCCCCAGCCGAGGTGGTGCTGCGGGGGGTGGTCGCCGGGTGCGTTCACCGGGCCAGCGTGCCAGCGGCGCCGCGGGGG
>NZ_JAAALM010000786.1 GCF_009906395.1 Kineococcus indalonis | reverse complement strand
AGCTGTCCCCTCCCGACAGGCACGTACGGTGGGGCCCGTGCCGGTCGGGAGGGGACAGCGAGAGGGGCAGCCGCCGGCGGCTCCGGACGTGGACGACGCCGCGCCGCCGGAGGCGCCCGGGGCGTCGCTGCCGCTGCTGGACGCCCCCGCGCAGGGCCTGCCGCCGGTGGTGACCGACGAGGCCGGCCTGGCGCTGGTGGTGCGGGCGATGGCCGCCGGCACCGGCCCGGTGGCCGTGGACGCCGAGCGGGCCTCGGGGTACCGCTACGGCCAGCGCGCCTTCCTGGTGCAGCTGCGCCGCGCCGGGGCGGGCACCGCCCTGATCGACCCCACCGGCGTGCCGGACCTGTCCGCGCTGGGCGAGGCGCTGTCCGGGGCGGAGTGGGTGCTGCACGCCGCCACCCAGGACCTGCCGTGCCTGGCGGAGCTGGGCATGCGGCCCACGACCCTGTTCGACACCGAGCTGGGCTCGCGCCTGGCGGGCCTGCCGCGGGTGGGGCTGGGCGCGGTGGTGGAGGAGCTGCTGGGGCTGCGCCTGGCCAAGGAGCACTCGGCGGTGGACTGGTCCACCCGCCCGCTGCCGGAGCCGTGGCTGACGTACGCGGCGCTGGACGTGGAGGTCCTGGTGGAGCTGCGCGACGCTCTGGCGCAGCGGCTGCAGGAGCAGGGCAAGCTGGAGTGGGCCCGCGAGGAGTTCGCCGCGATCGCCGCCGCTCCCCCGCCGGTGCCGCCGGCGGAGCCGTGGCGGCGCACCTCCGGCCTGCACGCGGTGCGCTCGCGCCGCCAGCTGGCCGTGGTGCGCGAGCTGTGGGAGGCGCGCGACGCCGAGGCGCGCCGGCGCGACACCTCCCCGGGCCGGCTGCTGCCGGACTCCGCGATCGTCGCGGCGGCGCGGGCGCTGCCGCGCAGCCCGCAGGCCCTGGCGGCCACGCCGGGCTTCACCGGCCGCGCCGCGCGCAGCCGCCTGGAGCTGTGGGCGGGGGCCGTGGCCCGCGGCCTGGCCCTGCCGGACGCGGAGCTGCCGCAGCACGCGGTGCGCGGCGACGGTCCCCCGCCGCCGCGCGCGTGGGCGGCCCGGCACCCGGAGGCCGCCGCGCGGCTGGCCGCGGCGCGCACGGCGGTGACGGCGATCGCCGAGCGCTGCGGGGTGCCGGTGGAGAACCTGCTGCAGCCGGACGCGCTGCGGCGCCTGGCCTGGCAGCCGCCGGAGCCGCTGGACGAGGCGGGCGTGGCGGCGGCGCTGCGGGCGCGCGGGGCGCGGGCGTGGCA
>NZ_JAAALM010000785.1 GCF_009906395.1 Kineococcus indalonis | reverse complement strand
TGGTCGCCGATCGGCGGGCGCGGCGGGCACGCACCACCCGCGCGGCGGGTGCGGGTCCGGTGCGCGGCCCGCCCGGCGCGGCCCGCCCGGGCCGCCCGCGGCCCGCCCTAGCATGGTCCCCGGCCCGCGCCCGCGGGCCGCCCGCGCACACCGCGCCCGAGACCTGGAGGGGACACTGGACGGGGCTGGCCGCAGCAGCGTCGCCGACCGCTACGTGCTGCACCGCGAACTGCCCTCGACGTCGGGCTCGCGCGACCACCTCGGCTGGGACACCACCCTGGACCGGTGGGTGCGGGTGCGCACCCTCGAGGCCGACGACCCGCGCGCCGGGGAGTTCCTCGACGCCGGCCGCCGCGCCGCCACCCTCACCGACCCGCACGTGCCGCGCGTCCTGGACGCCGGCACCGACCTGCACGAGAGCGCCTCCGGGCAGCGGCGCGCGGCGGTGTTCGTGGTGGAGGAGCACGTCGAGGGCTGGTCGATGGGCGACCTGCTGCGCGAGGGCCCGCTGAGCCCGGGCGCGGTGCGCGGCCTGGTCGGGGAGGCCGCCACGGCCCTGGAGGCCGCCGCCCGCCGCGGCCTGCACCACACCCGCCTGACGCCGGAGTCGGTGGTGCTGGGCCCCGACGCCGTGGTGCGCGTCCTGGGCGTGGGGGTGGAGGCCGCCCTCGACGAGGACCCGCCGGCGGTCTCCCCCGGCCGCGCCGCCGCGCTGGCCAACCGCGCCGACGCCGTGGGGCTGGTGGCGCTGGTGTACGCCGGGCTCACCGGGCGCTGGCCGCGCCTGGAGGACGCGCCCGCCGCGCCCGGCCTGCCCGCGGCCCCCGCCGCCGGGGGCCGCGGGGCCCCGCCGGTGCCGGTGAAGGAGCTGCGCGCCGACGCCCCCAACGACCTGGACACGCTGTGCGCGGTGACGTTCGGCCCGCACGAGGACGGCCCGCGCAGCCCCGCGGAGCTGGCCCTGCAGCTGGCGCCGTGGTCGCTGGCCGAGCTGGACGACGTGCTGCGGCGCATGCGCGGGGAGCTGGCCGCGGCGGAGTTCCGCGGCCGGCTGCAGAACCGCGACGAGGTGGTGCCCGAGGAGGAGCCGCCGGTGCCGTTCACCGCGCCGCGCTCCACCGCGCGCCCGGAGCGCTCGGACTCGCGCCTGGTGCTGGCCCTCGTCGGCGCGGTCGTGGCGGTGGGCCTGGTGCTGTCGCTGTGGCAGCTGCGCGGCCTGGGCGGCGGCGGGGACGAGGAGCCCGCCGCCCCGGTGGCCTCCTCCGCCGCCC
>NZ_JAAALM010000784.1 GCF_009906395.1 Kineococcus indalonis | reverse complement strand
GTGCCGAGCACCGCTCCCACCGGACCCGCCGCCACCCCCTCCGACGACCCCACCCGCGGCTCGCTCCTCGAGCAGCCGGTCGCCGTGTGGGCCGTCGCCGCCGCCGCCGTCGTGTCCTTCATGGGCATCGGCCTGGTGGACCCGATCCTGCCCGCCATCGCCGGCGACCTCGGCGCCACGAAGGCGCAGACGCTGCTGCTGTTCACGTCCTACCTGGGCGTCACCGGCCTGGCGATGCTGCTCACCGGCTTCGTCTCCAGCCGCCTGGGCGCCAAGAGGACCCTCATGGCCGGCCTGCTGCTGGTCGTCGCCTTCGCGGCCCTGGCCGGCTCCTCCGGCTCCATCGGCGCGATCATCGGCTTCCGCGCCGGCTGGGGCCTGGGCAACGCGCTGTTCATCGCCACCGCCCTGGCCACCATCGTCGGCGCCGCCAGCGGCGGCACCGCCACCGCGATCGTGCTGTACGAGGCGGCCCTCGGGCTGGGCATCGCCGCCGGTCCCCTCCTCGGCGGCCTGCTGGGCGAGGTGTCCTGGCGCGGGCCGTTCTTCGGCACCGCCGCCCTCATGGCCGTGGCCCTCGTGGCCGTCGTCGTGATGCTGCCCGCCACCCCGAGGCCGGCGGTGCCGACCTCGCTGGCCGACCCGCTGCGGGCGCTGCGCCACCCGGGCCTGCGCACCGTCGCCGTCACCGCGTTCCTCTACAACTTCGGCTTCTTCACCCTGCTGGCCTACACGCCGTTCGCGCTGGACATCACCTCCCCGGTCCGGCTGGGCCTGGTGTTCTTCGGCTGGGGCGCGTGCCTGGCGGTGGCCTCGGTGTGGATCGCCCCGCGCCTGCAGCGCCGCCACGGCGAGGTGCCCGTGGTGGCCTCGATGCTCGCGCTGTTCGCCCTCGTGCTGGCCGTGGAGGCCGTCTTCACCGGCACGCGCGCCGTGCTCGTCGTCGGCACCGTCGTGGCCGGGCTGTTCCTCGGCGTGAACAACACCGTCGTCACCGAGCTGGTCATGGAGGTCTCCCCGGCGCAGCGCTCCACGGCGTCGGCGGCCTACTCGGCGGTGCGCTTCGTCGGCGGCGCCATCGCCGCCTGGGCGGCCGGCGAGCTCGGCGACTCCGTGGGCGACTGGGCCCCGTTCGTGCTCGGCGCCGCCGGCGTGGCGGTGGGCCTGGTGGTGCTGCTGTCCGGCCGCCGGCACGTCGTGGTGCACCGCGCGGCGCCCGCCGCGCACTCCCCGGCCGAGGCCGCCGCCGTCACCGCTGGCGACGCCTGACGACCCCACCC
>NZ_JAAALM010000783.1 GCF_009906395.1 Kineococcus indalonis | reverse complement strand
TCCCCGGCCGGGGCGTCCGGCGCCGCGGCCGCGTCCGCGGCGGCCAGCACCTGCGCCGCGCGCAGCACCCCCAGCGCCGCCAGCGCGCCCGTCCCGGCGCCGCGGCCCGCGCCCAGGTCCAGCACCGGCACCAGCTTCAGCCGCTCCAGCGCCAGGTGCTGCGCCGGCTCGGCCGTGCGCGCGCCCGCGAGCCACCACTTCTCCGCCCCCGGCACCCCGCGGCTGGCGACCAGGGCGGCGGCCGCGCCGACCACCCCGTCCAGCAGCACGGGCGTGCGCCGGGCCGCGGCGCGCAGCAGCAGGCCCACCGCCGCCGCCGCGTCCGGGCTGCCCACGGTCTGCAGGAGCACCGCCGGGCGGGTCGCCACCGGCCGGGCCCGGCGCACCGCGTCGCGCACCGCGGCCGCCTTGCGCATCCACGCCTCGTCGCCGATGCCGCTGCCGCGGCCCACCACGTCGACGGCCCCCTTGCGCAGGCAGGCGGCCACCAGGGCGGCGGCGACCGTGGTGGCGCCCGCGCCCACGCCGCCCAGCAGCAGCAGCTGCACGCCCTCGTCCACGGCCTCGTCGGCGATCGCCGCGCCGGCGAGCACGGCCGCCTCTGCCTCCTCGGCCGTCATCGCGTCCTGCACCGACACGTCGGCGCTGCCGGCGCGCACCGCGCGGGCCGTCACCTCCGCCGGCAGGCCGGCCAGCTCCCCGCCCGGGTCGGCCACGCCCACCGCGTGCACCGCCAGCTGCACCCCGGCCGAGGCGGCCAGCGCCGCCGCCGGGTGCTCGCCGGCCACCAGGGCCCGCACCGCGGCCGGCGTGCCGCCGGGCGGCAGCAGCGAGACGCCCCGGGCCGCCACGCCGTGGTCCCCGGCGAGCACCACCAGGCGCACGCGCTCGAGCGGGCCGGCGACGTCGGCGTCGCGCGTGCCGGCCAGCCAGGTGGCCAGCTCGCGCAGGCGGGAGGGCCCCAGCAGCGGCGAGGCCGGTCCCGCCGGCACGACGGGCGCGTGCGGGGAGCGCAGCCCCTCGGCGACCTCGCGCAGGTTCAGCGGCCGCGGGCCGTCGGTCATCGTCTGCTCCTCGGGGACGGTGGTGCGGGCGGTCCGGCGGTGCGCGCCGGGACCGGGGAGATGGTCCCACCCGCGCGCCCCGCGGCCCGAGCGGACCGCCCGTCCGGGCGCGCGCGGGGTGCTTGCCGCGCCGCCCCGGGCGCGCCTACGGTCGGCGCGGGCGTTCGAGGGGGAGCGCGTCGTGGACGGGCGGTGGTGCACCGGTGGGCAGCGGGGGCC
>NZ_JAAALM010000782.1 GCF_009906395.1 Kineococcus indalonis | reverse complement strand
GCTGACCGCCTGAGGGCCCGGGGCGGGCCCTCAGGCGGTCAGCAGGCCCGCGCGGCGCCGCTGCAGGGCGGGGCGGGCGGCGAGCAGGGCGGCCAGGGCCAGGGCGCAGGTCAGCGGGACCAGCCCGCACAGCGCCATGCCGGCGCGCACGCCGACGTGCTCGGTGACCCAGCCGACCAGCGGCCCGCCCAGCGGGGTGCCGCCCATGAAGACCAGCACGTACAGCCCCATGACGCGGCCGCGGTAGGCGCGGTCCACCCACAGCTGCACGGAGGAGTTGGCCATCGCCTGGAAGGCGAGGTTGGTGACGCCCATGACGACCAGGACGGCGACGAACACCGCCAGGTTCGGGGCGAGGGCGGCCGCGGTCTGCGCCAGGCCGAACGCGGCGGCGAGGACCAGGACGGTGCGCAGGCGGGTGCTGGTGCGCCCGCCGGCGACGAGCGCGCCGGCCACGGAGCCCACGGCCAGGACGACGTTGAACATCCCGTAGGTGCTCGCCCCGCCGCCGAAGGTCTCGTCGGCCATGGCCGTGAGCACGACGGGGAAGTTCAGGCCGAAGGTGCCGAACACGCCGACGAGCGCGATCGTCCAGGCCACGTGGGGGCGCTCGGCGACGTGGCGCAGGGCCGAGCGCAGCTGCCCCGCCTCGCGCGGCAGCGGCGGGGTGCGCACCAGCTCGGAGGTGCGCAGGAAGAACGCCAGGGCGACCGTGGGGCCCAGGTAGCACAGGGCGTTGGCGGCGAAGGCCCAGCCGGTGCCGACGGTGCCGATGAGCAGGCTGGCGACGGCGGGGCCCACGAGCCGGGTCGTCTGGAACGTGGCGGCGTTCAGGGCGATCGCGTTGCGCACGTAGGGAGCGGGGACCACCTCGCCGACGAACGCCTGCCGGGTGGGGTTGTCCAGGGCGACGACGAGACCGCCGACGACGGCCAGGACGTACACGGCGCCCACGGTGGTGCGGCCGGTGAGGGTGAGCACCGCCAGGGTGGTGGCCACGGAGGCGCTGCACAGCTGGGTGACCAGCAGGATGTTCCGCTTGGGGTAGCGGTCGGCGACCATCCCGCCGTGCATGCCCAGCAGCAGGATCGGCAGGAACTGCAGCGCCATCGCGATCCCGACGGCGGCGGGCGAACCGGTGAGCTCCAGCACCAGCCAGTCCAGGGCGATGTTCTGCATCCACACGCCGGTGTTGGCGAACGCCTGCCCGGCGACGTAGGTGCGGAAGTTCGGCACGCTCAGGGCGGCGAAGGTGCCGGTGCGGGTGGGGGGTGCGGCGGGGAG
>NZ_JAAALM010000781.1 GCF_009906395.1 Kineococcus indalonis | reverse complement strand
ACGCGCTGCTGGCCGGGGTGGCCGACGCCTCCGCCGCGCCGGGCGACCTGCTGGCGGTGTCCACCGACCGCTCCGGCACGCCCCCCGGCACCGCCGCCTCGGTGGTGGTGCGCCCGCGCACGGCCGCGGAGGTGCAGCACGTGCTGCGCTGGTGCACCGCCACCGGCACGCCCGTGGTGCCGCGCGGGGCGGGCAGCGGGCTGGCCGGGGCGGCCGTCGCCGAGGCCGGCGGGGTGGTGCTGGACCTGAGCCGCATGGACCGGATCGTGGAGCTGGACCCCGCCGAGCAGGTCGCCGTCGTCGAGCCGGGCGTGGTCACCGCCGACCTGGACGCCGCGGCGGCCGCGCACGGGCTGATGTTCGCCCCCGACCCCGGCAGCGTCGGCACCTCCACCGTCGGCGGGAACATCGCCACCAACGCCGGCGGCCTGCGCGGGGCGAAGTACGGCGTCACCCGCGACGCCGTCCTCGGCCTGGACGTCGTGCTCGCCGACGGGCGGCTGATCAGCGTGGGCCGGCGCACCGTCAAGGGCGTCACCGGCTACGACCTGGTGTCCCTGTTCACCGGTTCGGAGGGCACCCTGGGCGTGGTGGTGCGCGCCACCGTGCGGCTGCTGCCGCGCCCGGAGCGGATCGCCACGGCCGCCGCGTTCTTCGCCACCGTGGAGGACGCCGCCGGCGCCGCCGCCGCGATCACCGCCTCGGGGGTGCGCCCGCTGCTGCTCGAGCTCGTCGACGGCCCCGTGCTCGCCGCGATCGACGCCGCGCGCGGCAGCGACCTCGCCGCGCGCGGCGGGGCGTTCCTGCTGGTGCAGACCGACGGCGCCGCGGCGGAGCGGGAGCTGGAGCGGCTGGTGCGGGTGGTGCGCCCCTTCGCCTCCTCGGTCGAGACCGCCGGGGACCCCGCGGAGGTGGACCGCCTGGTCGCCGCGCGCCGCGACGCGCTGCCCTCGCTGGAGCGGCTGGGCCGGCTGCTCATCGAGGACGTCGCCGTGCCGCGCTCGCGGCTGCCGGAGGCGGTGCGGGGCGTGAAGGAGGCCGGCGCCCGGCACGGCGTGCCGGTGTACGTCGTCGCCCACGCCGGCGACGGCAACCTGCACCCGGTGCTGCTGCTGGAGGGCGACGACGGCGGCACCGGCGTCCCGCCGGCCGCGCAGCGCGCCGCCGACGACATCTTCGCGCTGGCGCTGGAGCTGGGCGGTACCGTCACCGGCGAGCACGGGGTCGGGACGCTCAAGCTCGCCCACGCCGCGCGCGAGCTCGGCGAGGACGTGCTGGGCCTGTCGCAGCA
>NZ_JAAALM010000780.1 GCF_009906395.1 Kineococcus indalonis | reverse complement strand
GACCGGGGCCGGTGACCCCGCGCGCACGCTGGCGCTGCTGTGGCGCCAGCCGGCCGCCTCCCCGCGCCGGGGCCCGCGCCGCGCGCTGGACCTGGACGCCCTGGTGGCCGCGGCGGTCGCGCTGGCCGACGAGCACGGGCTGGCGGCGCTGACGATGCGCAGGCTGGCCGAGCGGGTGGGCACCGGCGTGATGTCGCTGTACACCTACGTCGCCGACCGCGACGAGCTGCTGGACGTGGTGCTCGACGCCGTGTACGCGGCCGCGCCGCGCCGGGACACCGCGGGGCGACCGTGGCGCGAGCGCGTGCGGGCGGTCGCCGAGGACAACCGCCTGCTGTACCGGCACCACCCCTGGGCCGCGGAGGTCTCCACGCTGCGCCCCCCGCTGGGCCCGGGGCAGACGGCCAAGTACGAGCACGAGCTCGCCGCCTTCGACGGCTGCGGGCTCGACGACGTCACCGTCGACGACTGCCTGACCCAGCTGCTCCTGCTCGTGCGCGCCTGCGCCCGCGACGCCGCCGCCGCCCGCGAGCAGCGCCGCGCGGGCACCACCGACGAGCAGTGGTGGGCCGCGGCCGGCCCGCTGCTGGCCCGCGTCCTGGACCCGCGGCGCTACCCGCGCGCGGTGCGCGTGGGCGCCGCCGCCGGTGCCGCCCACGGCAGCGCCCACGACCCCGAGCACGCCTTCGAGTTCGGCCTGCAGCGCCTCCTGGACGCCCTGGCCGTGCTCGTGGAGACCGCGCCGGGCGCGGTCCCCGGGAGCGCGTGAGGCCCTCAGGGCGCCGCGCCGGTGCGCAGTGCGGCCAGCACCTCCTCGGCGGCCAGCCCCGCCGGCGTGCTCAGCCGGTCGCGCACCAGCGCCGCCGGCAGCCCGCAGCGGTGGGAGAGCCCGATCCACGGGTCGGGCCAGTGCTCGGCGACGGCCAGGACCAGCCGGGCGGTGCCCAGCAGGCGCTGGCAGTCCCGGGCGAGCTCCTCCTCGACCGGCGGCCCGACCTGCCGGAAGCCCGGGGGGTGGGCGCGCACCACCTCCGGGCAGCAGGTCAGCGCCACGGCCAGCACCCACCGGCGCACCCCGCGGCGCAGGACGACGGCGCGCGCGCCCGCGCGCGCCTCCTCGCGCAGCGCCGCCCTGCCCGCCCGGTCGCCGGGGCCGCCCCCGGCGGGCAGGAAGCGCGCCAGGGCGGCGGCGTCCAGCGCGCTGGTGCGCTCCACGTCCTCCTCGGGCGCCAGCGCCCACAGCCAGCGCGCCTCGGGGCGCGCCACGGCGATCGGCGGGGGCGCCGCGGGGC
>NZ_JAAALM010000077.1:1501-10634 GCF_009906395.1 Kineococcus indalonis | reverse complement strand
GCGCACGGCGGCCTTGACGGCCTCGCGCCCGCGGGCGGCGAGGGCGTCGGCGAGCTCGGGGGCGGCGAGGACGGCGTCGGTGCGGGGCACGGCGCGGCGCGGGTCGGGCACGGTGGGCGAACCTACCCCCGCCCCCCGACGGCCGCCCGGACGGCCGCACCGACGACCGCACCGACGACCGCACCGACGACCGCACCGGCGGCGGCCCGCGGGCGGGTGCGAGGGGCCGGTGCGCGCGCTGGCGGAGGCGGATGGGAATCGAACCCACCTGACCGAGGTGCTCGGTCACGTCGGTGTTGAAGACCGCGGGGGCCACCAGGCACCCGTACGCCTCCCCGTCAGCGCGCGGGGCACAGCCTGCCACAGCCTGCGGCCTGACCTACGGTGAGCGCCGTGACGGTCCTCGAGGAGAACCAGGGCGTGCGCCTGACGCAGTACGCCCACGGTGGCGGCTGCGCCTGCAAGATCCCCCCCGGGGAGCTGGAGGAGATGGTGGCGGGCCTGGCGCCGCCGGCCTCCGGCGACCTGCTGGTGGGCGTGGGCGACGACGCGGCGGTGGTGCGCCTGAGCGGCGGCACCGCCGTCATCGCCACGGCGGACTTCTTCACCCCCGTGGTCGACGACGCGTACACGTTCGGGCGGATCGCGGCGACGAACGCGCTGTCGGACGTGTACGCGATGGGCGGCACGCCGCTGGTGGCGGTGAACCTGCTGGGCTGGCCGCGCGGGGTGCTGCCGCGCGAGCTGGCGCGGGAGGTGCTGCGCGGCGGCGCCGACGCGGCCGCGGCCGCCGGCTGCCACCTGGGCGGCGGGCACAGCATCGACGACCCGGAGCCGAAGTACGGCATGGCCGTCACCGGCGTGGGCGACCCCGAGCGGCTGCTGCGCGGCGACGCGGCGGTGGCGGGGGTGCCGATCACGCTGACCAAGCCGCTGGGGCTGGGGGTGCTCAACAACCGCCACAAGCAGACCGGGGAGGTCTTCGAGGAGGCGGTGGCGGTGATGACCACGCTGAACGCCGACGCCTCGGCCGCGGCGCTCGCGGCCGGCGCGCGCTGCGCCACGGACGTCACCGGGTTCGGCCTGCTGGGCCACCTGCACGAGGTCGCCCGCGCCAGCGGGGTGAGCGCCGTGGTGGACGCCGCGGCGGTCCACTACGTGGAGGGGGCGCGCGAGTCGCTGGCGCAGGGGTTCGTGCCCGGCGGCAGCCGGCGCAACCTGGACTGGGTGCGCCCGCACCTGGACGCCGGGTCCGCGGGCGGCGGGCGGGCGTCAGCGGTGCCGGCGCGCCCCGCCCGCGCCCTGCGGGGCGCCGGTGGTGCCGGAGCTGTCGGAGGTGGCCGCCGGCGCGGTCTGGGCCGGCGGGGCGCCGCGCAGGTACAGGTACCAGTAGGCGACGCCCACGAACAGCGTGCCGCCGACGACGTTGCCCAGGCCGGCGAAGACCCAGTTGTTCACGATGTCGCCCCAGCCGATGCCGGGGGTGCCGACCCAGTACGCCGCCGGCAGGAAGAACATGTTCGCCACGACGTGGTCGAAGCCCAGGGCGACGAAGGCGGTGATGGGGAAGAAGATCGCCAGGATCTTGCCGGCGATGTCCTCGGCGGCCATCGACATCCACACGCCCAGGCACACCAGCCAGTTGCACCCGATGGCGCGCAGGAAGATCGAGCCGTTGGACTCGGTGAGGGCCTTGCCGGTGGCGATGCCCGAGAGCCGCTCGAAGGAGGCCGCCGCCGCGCTGCCCTCCGGGGAGCCGGGCCCGCCGATCACGCCGGTGTGCGCGGCGAAGACGTAGGCCACGAACAGCGAGCCGATGAGGTTGGCGAGCAGGATCACGCCCCAGTTCAGCCCCAGGCGCCCGAAGGTGGCGCGCTGCTTGAGCAGGGCCATGGGCACCAGCGCCATGTTCCCGGTGAGCAGCTCGGCGCCGGCCACCAGCACGAGCACCAGGCCCATGCTGAACACGGCGCCGGTGAGCAGGGTGGTCACCCCGCCCCAGATCGCCGGGTCCAGGCCGGCGGTCACGTCCACGGCCAGCAGGCCGGCGAAGGCGATGTACGCGCCGGCGAGGAAGCCGCCGACGAGCATCTTGCCCACGGGGAGGTGGGCCTTCTTCTCCCCCGCCGCGACGGCGGCGACGGCGATCTGGTCGGGCGTCTTGTACGCCACGGTCCCTCCCGGTGGTCCTTAGGCGGGGTGTGCCTGCGCGCTGCGCTGCTGAGCGCGCTCGTCCTCGGCGGTGTGGTCGCCCTGCCCGCGGGCGCCGCGCTGCCGCAGCCGTTCCCGCTGGGGGACGACGACGTACTTGGGGTCCTTCGTCGAGGCGACGCCGGCCTCGAAGACCGCCATGCGGGTCAGGAAGGAGCCGGTGAGCAGGCTCGCCCCGGCCAGGGCGGACAGCACGCGCGAGCGGTGGCCCAGCAGCGCCCCGGCGGCGCCCGCGGCGGTCAGCGCCCGCGCCGCCTTCAGGAACCGGCCGGGCCGGCCGAGGTGGAACGGCTCGCTGACGACGCCGTGCGCGCCCTCCATGCGGTGCGCGGCGGCCAGCTCCACGGTGGCGCCGATCACGGCCGCCCGCGCGGCGGTGCGGTTCTGCGCCACCGGGGCCAGCACCAGGCCCGCGCCGGCCCCCGCGGCCAGCGCGCTGCCGCCGAAGACGAAGGGCAGCTCCCGGTAGGGCTCGTGCCAGCTGGGCACGGCGGTGTCGGCGAAGAGCACGGCGGTGTAGGTGGCCAGCAGCGGCGCGGTGAGCGCGGCCCCGGCCCCGGCCGCCGAGCCCAGCGGGCCGGCGAGCCGGCGCACGAGGCCGAGCGGGCCGTGCCGGGGCAGCAGCGCGCCGGCCTCGGAGACCGCGGCGGCCCCGCACAGCGGTCCGAAGGCCGACAGGATCCACGTGCCGACCGACATCGGCGAGGTCGGCTTGGCGATGCGGAGCATGTTGTAGAACCGCTCGGGCCGGCCGAGGTCGATGATGAGGAAGTACGCGCTGGCCCCCACGGCGCCCAGGGAGGTCAGGCGCAGCCCGCGGCGGGCGGCGACGTGCCCCTTGCCGTCCGCGACCGCCGCGAGCATGGAGGTGCCGGCGGCCAGGCCGCCGGTGAAGAGGTAGTAGGCGATGTCGTGCGTCCACACCGGCGGTTTGAGCACGGCCCGGCCGTAGTAGGAGCGGAACTCCGCGTCGGGCACGACGGCGTTGACGTCGCCCTTGCGCTTGCGGCGCTTCTCGCCGCCGCGCCGGCCCATGCCGGCGTCCCACATGCGCGCGGCCTGCCCGCCCACGGGGTCGGTGCCGCTCACGTGCTCGGAGCCGGGCTGGCCCGGCTGGTGCGGGGTGCGCTGCGCCGGGCGCGGCTCGCCGTGCCCGAGACCCTTGAGCTGGCTGGGCTCGCCGTTCGCGCTCATCGACGCCCCACCGCGGCCGCGAGCGCGCCGAGCACCATGAACCCGGCGGCGGCCGCCATGTGCTTGTACATCGAGGGCAGGTCCCGGGTGGTGACCACCGGGTCCGGCGGCAGGCCGTACACCTCCGGCTCGTCGAGCAGCAGGAAGAACGCCCCGTCGCCGCCGACGCCGTCCTCCGCGTCGTGCCCGTACAGCCGCGCCTCGGTGACCCCGACGTCGTGCAGCTGCTGCCGGCGCCGCTCGGCGCGCTCGCGCAGCTCGTCGAGGTCGCCGAACTGGATGGACTCCGTGGGGCACGCCTTGGCGCACGCGGGCGTCTGGTCGGCGCCGAGGCGGTCGTAGCACAGGGTGCACTTCCAGGCCCGGCCGTCCTCCTCGCGCTTGTCGATGACGCCGTAGGGGCAGGCCGAGACGCAGTACCCGCAGCCGTTGCAGACGTCCTCCTGCACCACGACGGTGCCGAACTCGGTGCGGAACAGCGCCCCGGTGGGGCACACGTCCAGGCAGGCGGCGTGGGTGCAGTGCTTGCAGACGTTGGACATCATCAGCCAGCGCACGTCCTGCCGGCCCTGGCGGTCGGGCACCGGCGCGGGCGCGAGCATCCCCGGCATCCCGAGGAACTGCGAGTCCTCGCTCGCCGAGCTCTTCGCGCCGCCACCACCGCCCGCGCCGCCGCCCGAGCTGCCGCAGCCGCACGAGCCGCCGGCGCCGCACCCGCCCGCGGGCGCGGCGCCGGCGGCCACCCGCCCGGCGACCTCGGCCAGCGGCTGACCGCCCGGCACGGCGGTGCCCAGGCGGGAGGCCTCGTCGAAGACGTCGATGCCGGCGGCGATCACGTCCTGCTGCAGGGCCTCGGAGGAGGCGCCGGTGGCCGCCCCGGCGAACGGGGAGGACTGCTGGCCGACGGGGCGGGACTGCTCGATGAAGTGCACGGCGCGCCAGGAGTCCGCGCCGAGCCCGCCGGTGTTGTCGTAGGACGTGCCGAGCAGGTCGATGCCGTCCTCGGGCACCATGTTCCACTCCTTGCACGCCACCTCGCAGGCCTTGCAGCCGATGCAGACGGAGGTGTCGGTGAAGAAGCCCTTGCGCGGCGGCGGGTCGACGTACCCGGCGTCGCGCGCCGGGTCGTGCAGCGGGCCGTACAGGCTGTTCGCGGAGACCATCTAGCCCTGCCGCCCTTCGTCGTGCCGGTCGCGCCCGTCGCGGGGCCCGGAGCGCGGGGACTCCTCCAGGACCCGCAGCGCAGCACCGTGCTGCTGCGGCTGCCCGGGCCGGGAGCGGATGTCGTGCTCCACCGAGACGACCTTGTCGAGGTCCTCGTCGTCGTGGCCCTCCCCGGCGGCCACCGCGCCGTCGTCGGCCTGCTCGGCGCGGCTGCGCCCGTCGGGGTCGAGGAACTCGGCGGTGACGGCCACGGTGCCGGTGGACATCGTGACGCCGCCGCGCACGCGGTACTCGTCGATGAGCTCGAGCACCGCGCGTCCCCGGGGCCGCCGGCCGGGGCGCACGTCGCACGTGCCGGCCTTGAACTCCTGGATGTGCACGTTGGGGTCCAGCGTCAGGTGCACGAGGTCGTTGACGACGTCGCCGGTGGTCAGCCCGCCCTGGCCCCAGTGGTACGGCAGCCAGATCTGGTGCACGACCCTGTCCTGCACGCGCAGCGGCGCCAGCCGGTCGGTGACCATGACGCGGGCCTCGACGACCGCGCGGGCGGTGACGACGTGCGCCCAGCCCATGTGCGTCAGGCCCCGCTCGGCGGCCAGCTCCGGGGAGACCTCCATGAACAGGGCCGGCTGCAGCTCCGCCAGGTACGGCAGGAAGCGGCTCATGCCGCCGGCCGTGTGGTGCTCGGTCATCCGCGAGGTGGTCCACACGTAGGGGAACACCTCGCTGCCGCGCTCGGGCGGGCTGGGGTGCACCTCGTTGAGGTGGTTGGTGTAGATCTCCCGGGCCGGGTTCTGCTGCTGGGTGTAGACGGTGTTGCGGAACGGCGACTCGGCGGGCTCGTAGTGCGCCGGCAGCGGGCCGTCCACGACGCCCTTGGGCGCGTACAGCCACCCCTTGCCGTCGGACTGCATGATGAACGGGTCGTCGCCGGCGATGGCCTCCACGCCGGTGGCGCCCTCCGGGGGCCGGTACGACGGCGGCTTGGTGACCTCGAAGTCGGGCACGTCGTCGCCGGTCCAGCGCCCGGCCGCCTCGTCCCACCAGACCAGCGCCTTGCGCTCGCTCCACGGCTTGCCGTCGGGGTCGGCCGAGGCGCGGTTGTAGAGCATGCGCCGGTTCATCGGCCAGGCCCAGCCCCACTCGTGCGCGTGCAGGGACTGCTCGCGCCCGGGCTTGCGCCGCGCGGCCTGGTTGACGCCGTCGGCGTAGACGCCGGAGTAGATCCAGCACCCGCCGGAGGTGGTGCCGTCGGGCCGCATGGCGGTGTAGCCGGGCAGGAGCTCACCGGTGGTGAGGTCGTAGCCGTTGATCTCCTTGAGGACGTCCTCGGAGCTGGGCTCCTGCTCCTCGCCGTGCACCGGGTAGTCCCAGGCGACGTCGAGCAGCGGGCGGTCGCGCGGGTCGGTGGAGCCGGCCAGCTTCTCGCGCATCCGCCGGCCCAGGTGGTAGAAGAACCACAGCTCGCTGGTGGCGTCGCCCGGCGGGTTCACGGCCTTCTCGCGCCACTGCAGCATCCGCTGCGTCTGCGTGAAGGTGCCCTCCTTCTCCACGTGGGAGGCGGCGGGCATCAGGAAGACCTCGGTGCGGCACTCCTCCGGCACGATCTCGCCGGTCTCGACCTCGGGGGCGTCCTTCCAGAAGGTGGCGCTCTCGATCTCCACCAGGTCGCGCACGACCACCCAGTCCAGGTTGGCCATGCCCAGGCGCTGGGCGCGGCCGTTGGCCGAGCCGACGGCCGGGTTCTGCCCGAGCAGGAAGTACCCGAAGATCTTCCCGCCCTCGAGCATGTCCATGACCTGCCCGTAGGTGCCGTGGTCGCCGTCGATGCGGGGCAGGGCGTCGAACATGTAGTCGTTCTCGGCGGTGGCCCTGTCCCCGAAGTACGCCTTGAGCAGGCTCACGACGTAGGACTCGGCGTTGCCCCAGAACCCCTTCTGCCCCTGACCCCGGATCTGGTCGACGTAGGTCGCCAGGTCCGCGTGCTTCTCGGCGTGCGGCATGGGCAGGTAGCCGGGCAGCAGGTTGTACAGGGTCGGGATGTCCGTGGAGCCCTGGATGCTGGCGTGGCCGCGCAGGGCCATGATCCCGCCGCCGGGGCGGCCCATGTTGCCCAGCAGCAGCTGCAGGATGGCGCCGGTGCGGATGTACTGCACGCCCGTGCCGCGCTGGGTCCAGCCCACGCTGTAGACCAGGGCGGTCGTGCGCTCGCGGTTGGAGTTGGAGATCCAGGCCTCGGCGACCTCGTCGAAGACGTCGGTGGGGACCCCGCACACCTCGGCGACCATCTCCGGGGTGTAGCGCGAGAAGTGCCGCTTGAGGATCTGCCACACCGTGCGCGGGTGCTGCAGCGTCGGGTCGCGGCGGATGTCGCGGTGCTCCACCGCGGCGCCGCCCGCCCCGAGCTGGTGACCGCTCTCGCTCTCCTGGGCGCGGGCGGTGTCCTCCTCGTCGTCGCCGTGGTGCTCGCTGCCCTCGTACTGCCAGGAGGAGGTGTCGTAGGAGCGCTTCTCGGCGTCGAAGCCGGAGAACAGCCCGTCGAGGTCCTCGGTGTCCTGGAAGTCCTCGCTGACGATCCACGAGGCGTTCGTGTACGCCAGGACGTACTCGCGGAAGTCCCGCTCCTGCGTCAGGACCCGGTTGACGATCGCCCCGAGGAACACGATGTCCGTGCCGCTGCGGATCGGGACGTAGGTGTCCGCCAGCGCGCTGGTGCGCGTGAAGCGGGGGTCGACGTGGATGACCTTGGCCCCGCGCGCCTTCGCCTCCATCACCCACTGGAACCCGACCGGGTGGCACTCGGCCATGTTCGAGCCCTCGATGACGATGACGTCGGCGTTGCTCAGGTCCTGCAGGTCACCGGTGGCCCCACCGCGACCGAACGAGGCACCCAGACCGGGCACCGTGGCGGAGTGTCAAATGCGCGCCTGGTTCTCCACCTGGATGGCGCCCATGGCGGTGAACAGCTTCTTGATGAGGTAGTTCTCCTCGTTGTCCAGCGTGGCGCCACCCAGGCTGGCGATCCCCATCGTGCGGTTGAGCTTGTTGCCCCGCTCGTCCGCGTCCTGCCAGCCGCGGCGGCGGGCGTCGAGGACGCGGTCGGTGATCATCTCCATCGCGGTCTCGAGGTCCAGCTCGGACCACTCGGTCGCGTACGGGGCGCGGTACTTGATCCTGGTCAGCCGGGCGTCGCCGTTGACCAGCTGCTCGCTGGCCGAGCCCTTGGGGCACAGCCGGCCGCGCGAGTGCGGGCTGTCGGGGTCGCCCTCGATCTGCACGACGCGCTCGTCCTTGACGTACACGCGCTGCCCGCAGCCCACGGCGCAGTACGGGCACACGGACTTCGCCACCCGGTCGGCCGTGACCGTCCGGGGCGTCAGCGACTTCGACCGCTTCGACTGGGTCGCGGCTCCGCGGCCCAGCGGGTCGTCACCGGTCAGCTGGCGGTAGACCGGCCAGCCCTCGATCCAGGTGCGCACTCCCACGCCGCGAACGTACACCCGGCCCCCCGGGGCCCGCCCGTCGTGCGCGAGGCGCGCCGCAGCGGCACCGTGGGGGCGCACCCGGCGCTCCGCGGGACGGACCGCCACCGGCACCACCACCACGTGAGGAGCAGCACCGCATGGCCACCGTGCCCACGATCACGCTCAACGACGGCCGCGAGATCCCCCAGCTGGGCTTCGGCGTCTTCCAGATCGACCCCGCCGACACCGCCGCCGCCGTGCGCAGCGCGCTGCAGGTCGGCTACCGGCACATCGACACCGCCGAGATGTACGGCAACGAGAAGGAGGTCGGCCAGGGCGTGCGCGACGCGGGCCTGGACCGCGCCGACGTCTGGATCACCAGCAAGCTCAACAACGGCTTCCACGAGCCGGACGCCGCCCGCCGGGCGATCGAGGGGTCCCTGGCGGCGCTGGACACCGACTACCTGGACCTCTTCCTCATCCACTGGCCGCTGCCCACCCTCTACGGCGGCGACTACGTCTCGACGTGGAAGGTGCTGGAGGAGGCCCACGCCGACGGGCGGCTGCGCTCCATCGGCGTGTCGAACTTCCAGCCCTCCCACCTGCAGCGCCTGCAGGACGAGGCCACGGTGGTGCCGGCGGTGAACCAGATCGAGGTGCACCCCTACTTCACCAACGAGGAGGCGCGCACGGCCAGCGCCCAGCGCCAGATCGCCGTGGAGGCGTGGTCGCCCATCGCGCAGGGCGCCGTCCTGGGCGACCCGGTGATCACCGAGATCGCGCAGCGGTACGGCAGGTCCCCGGCGCAGGTGACGCTGCGCTGGCACGTCGAGCGCGGCGACATCGTCTTCCCCAAGTCCTCCACGCCCTCGCGCATGGAGGAGAACTTCGCCCTGTTCGACTTCGAGCTGACCGGCGAGGACGTGGCGGCGATCAGCGCCCTCGACAAGGGCGAGGAGGGGCGCACCGGCCCGAACCCCGACACCTTCGACTACGTGCCCGACTGACCCGGCACGTCCACCCGCGGGCCCCTTCCGCTGCGCGGGCCGGCGGTGGTGGGCTGGGGCGGTGAGCACCCCGGCGGACGTGCCGGGAGGGGC
>NZ_JAAALM010000077.1:0-1491 GCF_009906395.1 Kineococcus indalonis | reverse complement strand
CGGGTGGACGTGCCCCGCGCGCAGGTCCTCGCCCGCCGCTTCCGCGCCCAGCAGCTGCACCGCCCCGCCACCGGCGTGCCCGGCTCCGCCCTGGCGGTGGCCGCGATCGGCGTGCCCGACGTGCCGGCACCGGCGGCCGCCACCGCGGTGGCGGTGCGCGGCGGCACCCTCGACGACGGGCTCGCCCTGGTCCGGGGCGCGCGGCGCCCCGGCCCTGCACCGGCACGCGGAGGTGTCCAAGGCCGAGCTCTCGCGCGGGGTGACCGAGCGGGTACCGGCCGCGCTCAGCCACGACTGCGCGGGCTGCGCTGCCCGGCACGTCAGCGGCTCCCTGCTGCAGCAGGCCGGGCTGGCCGGCGCCCGCGGCGCTGCGCGGGCCCGGCTGAGCGCGCCGTCGGGCTGAGGCCCGGGGGCCGGGGGCCGGGGGCTCAGGACGCCGGCGGCGCCCCGTCCCCGGGGCCGTAGCCGAAGGTCGGCCAGCCGTCGCGCCACTCCACCTCGCGGATCTGCATGCGGATGGTGCCGCCGGTGCCCGCGTCGTAGTAGTGGTGCACGGCGTAGGTGCGCCCGCGCTCCTGCAGCACGTCCAGGGCGCCGGTGCCGACCTGGTTGCCGCGCCGGTCCAGCAGCAGCGTGCCGCCGCCGTCGGTCATGGCCCTGCCCTCCCGGTCCACGAAGGGCCCGGTGGGGCTCGTGGAGCGGCCCACGACCGTCTTGTAGGTGCTGTCCACGCCCCGGCAGCAGAAGTCCCAGGACACCGTCAAGTACCAGTACCGGCCGTGCTTGAACACCTGCGGGTTCTCGATCGCGTTCGGGTCGGCCTCCGGGTGGCGGGCCAGGTCCAGCACGGGCCCGACGGGGGTGGACATGTCCGCCAGCTCCTGCACCTTCACGCCCGTCCAGAAGGAGCCGAACGCGATGTACCACTTCCCGCGCGCGGAGAACACCTGCGGGTCGATGGCGTTGTGGTCGTCCGCGCTCGTCGAGCGCAGCACGGGGCCGTGGTCCACCCAGCTGCCCAGGTCGCCCGGGGTGCGGGTGGTGGCCAGCCCGATCGCGGAGGTGTTCGTCCCGAACGAGGAGGCGGCGTAGTACAGGTGGAAGGTGCCGGCGCGCTCGACGACGTGCGGGGCCCACAGGTGCCCCACGCCGTACGCCCTCGTCCACCCCGGCAGCGCGATGGCGCCCACGGACTCCCACGGGCCGGCCAGGGAGCCGGTGGAGCGGCGCACGAAGATGCCGCCGGGGTCCTCCTCGTTCGCGATGCCGGTGGAGAAGACGTAGTAGGTGCCGCGGTCGCTGAACAGCGTGGGGTCGTGCACGGGGTCGTCGACCACGCCGGGCACGTGGTCGCCGACGTCGCCGGTCATGGGCAGCTTGCCGCTGGGCGGCGGGCCACCCGGACCACCCTGGCCGCCCGGGCCGGCGGCCTGCGCGACGGCGCTGCCGCTCAGCAGGCACAGGGCGGCGGCCGCGGCGGCGTCGCCGGCC
>NZ_JAAALM010000779.1 GCF_009906395.1 Kineococcus indalonis | reverse complement strand
CCGCTGACGATCCCGGTCGGCAACTACCTGCAGGACGCCGTGCGCTCCGGGGACGGGCCCAGTCCTCGTCGATGCGGCGCAGCAGCCTGGCCCCGTCCCCGGAGCGCACGGCGTCCTGCAGGTAGTTGCCGACCGGGATCGTCAGCGGGATGTACGTGTTCGCGCCCTGGTAGATGCGCCCGGCGTCCAGGGCCGGCTGCAGGCCCACCAGGCGCGGGTCGCGCAGCGGCTCGGCCTCCAGCAGCGGGGAGGTCGCCAGGTTGTCGGCGTTGTAGCGGGCGATGACCTCCGGGGTCATCAGCCACTGCAGCAGGGTGCGGGCGGCGTCGCGGTGCTCGGAGGCGGTGGGGATCCACAGCGCCAGGTCGAGGTTGACGCGGGCGGCGGCCTCGCCGGGCACCTCGGTCATCGGCAGCGGGAAGGTGCCCAGCGGCAGCGCGGGGTCCACCTTGGCGATCTCCCCCAGCGCCCACGGGCCCTGCAGGTACATCGCGGCCTCCCCGCGGCCGAAGGCGAGGTTGCCGTCGGCGTAGGCGCGGCTGGCGGCGTCCTCGTTGGAGTAGGACGCCAGCTGGACCATCTTCTCCACCGGCTCGGCGAAGTCCTTGGAGAAGGAGACCTCCGCGTCCGGCCCGGCGTCCGCGCCCAGGGCGCGCAGGTCGCGGAAGAACCCGGCGACGTCCAGGGCGCTGCCGGTGCAGTAGTCGAACAGGCCCTGCTGGAGGGTCCACACCTCCTGGTAGGTGCTGTACAGGGGGGTGACCCCGGCGTCGCGGAAGGTCTCGCAGGCCTCCACCAGCGCGCTCCACGTCTGCGGGACCTGCACGCCGTTCTCCTCGAACAGGCGCTGGTTGTAGATGACGCCGGCTGCGGCCACCGAGTACGGCAGCACGTTGGTCTGACCCTCGTTGGTGGCGAACTGGTCGACGAGCTCCTGGTACTGCGGGTCGACCCGGGCCGCCTCGGGCAGGTCCGACAGGTCGGTGAGCACGCCGGTGGAGACGTAGTTGCCGACCTCCAGCGTGTAGTTCCAGGCCGCCAGGTCCGGCGGGGCGCCGCGCACGAACTGCGGCACCAGCGCCGTCTGGGAGGAGTCGTGGACGGCGAGCACGCCGTCCTGGGAGGCGTTGAACTCCTGCAGCAGGGCGCCGAAGTACTCGATGACCTCGGGCTTGTTCTGGAAGAAGCGGACCTCCTGGCGGCCGGAGGTGCCGGCGCCGGAACCGCAGCCGGCCGCGCCCAGCGCGAGGGCGCCGGTCCCCGCGGCCAGCAGCGATCGCCTGCTCGGCCGGGCGG
>NZ_JAAALM010000778.1 GCF_009906395.1 Kineococcus indalonis | reverse complement strand
GTCGTGTTCGCCGACGGCGTGCGCACGCCCTTCGGCAAGGCCCGCCCCGACGGCCTGCACGCCGAGACCCGCGCCGACGACCTCGTGGTCGCCTGCCTGCGCGAGCTGCTGCGCCGCAACCCCTCCCTGCCGCCCGAGCGGGTGGAGGAGGTCGCGATCGCCGCCGCTACCCAGAGCGGGGACCAGGGCCTGGTCCTGGGCCGCAGCACCGCCCTGCTGGCCGGCCTGCCGGTCACCACCCCCGGCTACGCGGTGGACCGCTGGTGCGCCGGGGCCATGACCGCCGCCACCACCGCCGCCGCCTCCATCGCGGTGGGCGCCCTGGACGTGGCGCTGGCCGGCGGGGTCGAGCACATGGGCCACCACCCCCTCGGGCAGGGCCTGGACCCCAACCCGCGCTTCCTCACCGAGCGCATCGTCTCCCCCGACGCCCTGGACATGGGCAGGACCGCCGAGGCGCTGCACGACCGCTTCCCGGCGCTGACCCGGCGGCGCGCCGACGAGTACGCCGCCGCCAGCCAGCAGAAGTTCGCCAAGGCCGTCGCCAACGGCCAGGTCTCCGCCGACCTGGTGCCCGTGGCCGTGGCCAGCAGCGCACGGGGCTGGGGCCTGGCCACCGCCGACGAGCTGGCCCGCCCCGAGACCACCGTCGAGGCCCTGGCGGGCCTGCGCACCCCCTTCCGCCCGCACGGGCGCGTCACCGCCGGCAACGCCTCCCCCCTGACCGACGGCGCCACCGCCTGCCTGCTGGCCGAGGAGGGCACCGCCGCCGAGCTGGGGCTGAGCGCGCGCATGCGCCTGGTCGGCTTCGCCTACGCCGGCGTGGAGCCGGAGGTGATGGGCCTGGGCCCGATCCCCTCCACCGAGAAGGCCCTGGCGCGCGCGGGCCTGACGATCGACGACATCGGCCTGTTCGAGCTCAACGAGGCCTTCGCCGTGCAGGTGCTCTCCTTCCTGGACCACTTCGGCATCGCCGACGACGACGAGCGCGTGAACCCCTACGGCGGGGCCATCGCCGTCGGCCACCCCCTGGCCGCCTCCGGCGTGCGGCTGATGACCCAGCTCGCCCGGCAGTTCGCCGAGCACCCCGAGGTCCGCTACGGCCTGACCGCCATGTGCGTGGGCCTGGGCCAGGGCGGCACGGTGCTCTGGGAGAACCCCCACCACCGCGACTACGAGCCCGCCGCCGGACCCGCCGCCGCGACCCCCGGGGAGGCCCGCTGATGCCCGTGCACGTGCGCGTCCTGGACCTGCCCGCCCCGCCCGGCCGCCTGGCCCTGCTGACCCTAGACCCCGGCG
>NZ_JAAALM010000777.1 GCF_009906395.1 Kineococcus indalonis | reverse complement strand
CCGCCTCGCAGTTCCCCGGCGCCACCGCCGACGACGTCGTCGGCCAAGGCGGCGCCACCTTGCAGCTGGACGGCCTCACCTTGAGCGCCACCGCGCTCACCACCCAGGACGACGACGTCCTGAACCGCCAACTGCTGTGCTCCACCGTCACCTACACCAACACCAGCGACGCCCCAGGCAGCTACAACGTCCTGGACTGGTCCCTGCAGAACCCCCAGGGCGCAGCCCAGACCTGGGGCGCCTGGGGGGACAACGAGCTGAACTCCGGTGACCTGGCCCCCGGCGGCACCACGACCGGCGACGTCTGCTTCGAGAGCGACGCCGCCCCGGGACAGTACGTCCTGCTCTACGACGGCAGCTGGATCAGCGACGAACGCGGCGCCTGGATCAACACCCTCTGACACTGGTCACCGCACACAGCGGGCCACCACCCACAGCCGGCCACCGACGGGAGCTGCCCACCGATCGAGGGACGAGCACCGGTGGACAGCTCCCGCCCAGCACCCGCAGCACCTTCAGCACCCGCTCGACACCACCTGCTCACCCGGCAGGGTGAGCGATCCACCCACGCGAAGGACACCATGCAGATCAAGAGGATCAAGAAGAGCGGGCGAGTGGTGGCCGGCATCGCCGCCGTCCTGACCTCGGCAGCGCTGATCAGCGCCGCCCCCGCCACCGCCGACCCCCGCGTCGGCGGCGACATCGGGGTGAAGTACGACCAGCTCGGCGGTGAGGGCGGGCTGCTGGGGGCCCCGGTGACCGGGGAGATCCGCACCCCCAACGAGCGCGGCGCCTACGTCGCCTTCCGGCGCGGCTCGATCTACTGGTCGCCCTGGAGCGGTGCGCACGAGGTGCACGGCGAGATCCGCAACGGCTGGGGACGCCTGGGCTGGGAGAACGGCTCCCTGCGCTTCCCCACCTCCGACGAGATCACCACCCCCAACGGCCGCGGTGCCTACAACACCTTCGAAGGCGGGGCCATCTACTTCTCCCCCGCCACCGGCGCCCACGCGGTG
Organism: Kineococcus indalonis; assembly: GCF_009906395.1. GTDB lineage: Bacteria > Actinomycetota > Actinomycetes > Actinomycetales > Kineococcaceae > Kineococcus > Kineococcus indalonis. The sequence continues at coordinate 291 of NZ_JAAALM010000777.1, read as the reverse complement.
CAGGGCACGATCCGCCAGGCGTACGCGTGGGCGGGCTGGGAGAACGGCTACCTGGGCTTCCCCACCAGCAGCGAGGTTCCCACCCCCGACAAGCGCGGGGCCTACAACACCTTCCAAGGCGGAGCGATCTACTGGTCCTCGGGCACCGGTGCCCACGTCATCCGCGGCGCCATCCGTGACGCCTGGGCGCGCCAGGGCTGGGAAGGCGGCCGCCTGGGCTTCCCCACCAGCAGCGAGTTCGACATCACCGGCGGCAAGCGCCAGAACTTCACCGGCGGCTACATCGAGTGG
>NZ_JAAALM010000776.1 GCF_009906395.1 Kineococcus indalonis | reverse complement strand
GATGGGGCAGCTGGAGCTGTCGGCGCGGCCGCTGCCGGACCCGCCGGCGGGGGCGGTGGCCGCCGCGGTGGCCGAGGGGCTGCGCCGGGAGGGGCTGGGCGTGCTGCGCTGGAGCGCGGGGGCGCGCTCGCTGCGCCGGCGGGTGGCGTGCCTGCGCGCCGCGCTGGGCGAGCCGTGGCCGGACCTCTCCGACGCCGCGCTGGCCGCCGACCCGGCGGCGTGGCTGGGCCCGGAGCTGGGGCGGGTGCGCTCGCGCGCGCACCTGCAGCGGCTGGACGTCGCGGCGGCGCTGCGCCGGGCGCTGCCGTGGGAGGCCGCCGCGCGCCTGGACGAGCTGGCCCCCGAGGCGGTGCAGGTGCCCAGCGGGCGGCGCGCGGCGCTGGACTACGAGGACCCGGCCGCGCCGGTGCTGGCGCTGAAGCTGCAGGAGGCGTTCGGCTGGCGCGCCTCCCCGCGGGTGGCCGGCGGGCGGGTGGCCGTCGTGGTGCACCTGCTCTCCCCGGCGGGGCGCCCGCTGGCCGTCACCGCCGACCTGGCCTCGTTCTGGCGCGGCGGGTACGCCGCGGTGCGCGCGGAGAACCGGGGCCGCTACCCCAAGCACCCCTGGCCGGAGGACCCGCTGAGCGCCGAGCCGACGGCCCGCACGAGCGCGGCGCTCAGGCGGGGCGCCCCGCCGCGCTGACCGGTCCGGCGCTGGACCAGGGGAAGTCGATCCAGCGGTCGGTGCGCCGCCAGGAGTACTCCGGCTCCAGCCGGGTGGTGGGCTTGCGGTACACGACCGCCGAGCGCGGCTCGCCGCCGGCGGCGCGCACCATGTCCACCACGACCGCCAGCGTGCGGCCGGTGTCGGCGACGTCGTCGACGACGAGCACGCGCCGCCCGCTCAGCTCGGCCAGGTCCACCGAGGGCGGCAGCACCACCGGCTCCTCCAGGCGGCTGTCCACGCCGGTGTAGAACTCCACGTTGATCGTGCCGGTCTCCTTGACGTCGAGCGCGTAGGCCAGCCCCGCGGCCAGCGGCAGGCCGCCGCGGGCGATGCCCAGCAGCACGTCGGGGCGGTACCCGCCGTCCGCGATCGTCGTGGCGAGCTCGTGGACCGCCTCGCCGAACAGCGACCAGGTGAGGACCTCGCGGTCCGGGGCGGGGGAGGCGTCGCTGGTCATCGGGCGAGGGTAGCGAGCGGGTGCCGAGCGCCCCGCCGCCCGCCGCCGCGCGCACCGGCAGCGCGGAACCCTACGATCACGGACTGTGACGCGAGGGGCGGCGGGGCGCTCGGCACCCGCTCGCTACCCTCGCCCGATGACCAG
>NZ_JAAALM010000775.1 GCF_009906395.1 Kineococcus indalonis | reverse complement strand
TCGCTGGCGCGGCGGGTGCGGCGGCGGGCAGGGTGGTCGCGTGGCGACGCAGCTGACCAAGGGGTCCAACACCGAACTGCCCACCGCCCCCGTGCGGGCCGTGCTGGGCTGGGACGCCGGGCCGGGCGTGCCGGGGGTGGACACCAGCGCGCTGCTGCTGACGGCGGCGGGCAGGGTGCGCTCCGACGACGACTTCGTCTTCTACAACCAGCCCGCGCACCCCTCCGGGGCGGTGCGCCACGGCCGCGACGGCGCCGTGGAGGTGGACCTGCCGGCCGTGGAGGCGCAGGTGGAGCGCGTGGTGCTGGCCGCCTCCGCGGACGGCGGCACGTTCGGGCAGGTGCCGGGCCTGCACCTGCGGGTGCTGGACGCCGCCGGGGCGGAGCTGGCGCGCTTCGACGTGCCCGAGGCGGGCGCCGAGACGGCGTTCGTGGCCGGGGAGCTGTACCGGCGCGGGGCCGGGTGGAAGCTGCGCGCGGTCGGGCAGGGCTACGACAGCGGCCTGGCGGGGCTGGCCACCGACTTCGGCATCAGCGTCGACGACGAACCCGCGCAGCCCCCCGCCGCCCAGCCCCCCGCGGCACCGGCGCGCACGCCGCTGAACCTGGACAAGGGCCGCGTCAGCCTGGTGAAGGACCAGACGGTCTCGCTGGTGAAGACCGGCGCTCCCCCGCTGAGCGCGGTCACCCTGGGCCTGGGCTGGGACCCCGCCGCGGGCGGGCGCAGCATCGACCTGGACGCCTCCTGCATCGCCTTCGACGCGCGCGGCGAGGACCTGGCGAAGGTGTGGTTCATGGGCAAGGAGGCCTTCCGCGGGGCGATCGTGCACAGCGGCGACAACCTCACCGGCGCCGGCGAGGGCGACGACGAGCAGATCCGGGTGCGCCTGGGCGACCTGCCCGCCGAGGTCCACGCCCTGGTGTTCACGATCAACTCCTTCGGCGGGCAGCGCTTCACCGCCGTGCGCCGGGCGTTCTGCCGGCTGCTGGACGACCGCGGCGCGGAGCTGGTGCGCTACGAGCTCAGCGACACGCAGGACACCACCGCCGTCCTCATGGCCGCGGTGGTGCGCGAGGGCCCGGCCTGGTCGATGCGCGCGCTGGGCGAGTTCCGCTCGGGGCGCACGGTGCGCAAGCTCGTGGACCCGGCGCGCGAGCTGCTGTTCGGGTGAGGGCCGCCCGGCGCGCTCAGCGGCGCCGGCGGGCCACCGCCCCGGCGCCGGCGACGGCCAGCGCGACGAGCAGGCCGGGTCCGGCGCCCAGGAGGTAGTCGCCGAACAGGTGCCCCAGCGCGACGGTGAGGACGGCACCGACG
>NZ_JAAALM010000774.1 GCF_009906395.1 Kineococcus indalonis | reverse complement strand
GCGTCGGACTCCCCCAGGAACATCAGGTAGGTCGTCCAGGCGACGCGGACCTCGTCGACGAGCTCCTGGGGGTCCAGGCCGTTGTGCTCGGCGACGGCCACGCTGGGTAGGGTTGGTCAGGACCGCCCCCGACGCCGAGGTGCCCGCCGTGCCGAAGAAGAAGAAGCCCGCCCGCCGCGCCGCCGGCTCCCGCACCGCGCCGGGCCTGTCGCCGCTGCGCACCGGCGGGCGCGCCCTGGGCGACCTGCAGGTGGCCTACCGCACCTTCCTGGAGACCGAGGAGGAGGAGGCGGTCCTGGCCCCCGGGGACCTGGAGGCCCGCCTCATGGAGTCGCTGGGCTGGCTGCTCATCGACTCCGGCGAGGAGGTCGCCCAGAGCTCGGCCACCCACTTCAGCGCCGGCGAGCTGCGCCGGCTGTTCACCGAGCTCGTCCCGGCCGTCGCCGAGCACAACGGCCTGGACCCCCAGGAGCTCGTCGACGAGGTCCGCGTCGCCTGGACGACCTACCTGATGTTCCTGGGGGAGTCCGACGCCTGGCGCGGCGACCCCGAGGAGCTCGCCGACTGCCTGGACGTCGCCTCCGGCGGCATCGCCGGCGCCGCCTCCGACCAGCACAGCGTCCTGGACGCCCTGGAGGCCGCGGCCCTGGCCGTGCCGCGCGAGGAGGAGCTGCGCGACCTGCAGGACGTGCCCGTGGTCGCCGGCGCGCTGCGCGCCCTGGGCGCGCTGCGCGCCGGCATCCCGGTCGGGGAGGAACCGGTCGTGGACGGCCCCGTCGTGGAGGCGCTGCGCGCCGAGGTCGGCGACGCGCTGGACCCGGTGGCGCTGTGGCTGGACTGGGCGGCCGCCGGCGTGGTCGAGGTCGTCGACGGGCGCACCCACGTGCCCGGCCCGGTGGACGCCCTGCACGAGCTGGACCCGCGCCGGGACGTGGCCGCCCGCGCCCTGGCCTCCGCGATCACCAACGTGCTCGCCGCCTCCACCACCCCGGCGGCCGTCGTCGGCGGCCTCAGCGTGGTCACCGCCGCCGTGCTGGACCCGATGACCACCACGCAGCTGCGCTCGGTGCTGGAGAGCACCGGCGACGCCGAGCACCTGCCCGCGGCCCTGGAGACGGTGCAGGCCCTGGTGCGCCTGGGGGTGCTCTCCGCGGTGGAGCCGTGGACGGTCCGGCCCGGCCTGGCCGGCGCGGTGCTCGACGTGGTGTCGGTCTTCTTCGCCGAGCAGGACCGCGAGGACCCCGCCGCCGCGCACGACGCCCCGCCCGTGGGGGTGCCCGAGCACGCCTGAGCCCGCCGGGTCCCGCCCGGCAC
>NZ_JAAALM010000773.1 GCF_009906395.1 Kineococcus indalonis | reverse complement strand
CGATCGCGGTGTGCAGCGGGCGTCGCGGGGCCCGGCAGGGTCCGGGCCCCGCGACGCCCGCTGCACACCGCGATCGGGGTCCTCATCGTCGCGTTCATGCTGTTCCCGCTGTACTGGATGCTGAACGTCTCCCTGCAGCCGGCCGGCAACGCCGTCGCCACGCCGTGGCTGCCGCTGGACTTCAGCCTGCGCGGGTACGAGCTGGCGATCGAGCAGCAGGGCCGCAACCTCACCACGAGCCTGGTCGTCAGCATCGGCTCGGTGGTGTTCAGCCTGCTGGTGGCCACCCCGGCCGCCTACGCCATGGCGCACTTCCGGTTCGGGCGGTGGGCCGAGGCGATCCTCTTCGGGGTCCTCATCACGCAGATGGTCCCCAGCATCGTCGTCGCCAACGCCCTCTACAGCCTCTACAGCGACCTGGGGATGCTCAACAGCGTGCCCGGCCTGGTCCTGGCCGACTCCAGCTCGGGCATCCCCTTCTCGATCCTGCTGCTGCGGGCCTTCATGCGCGGCATCCCGACCTCCGTCATCGAGGCCGCCTACGTCGACGGCGCCGGGCACGTGCGGGCCTTCGTCTCCGTCGTGCTGCCGATGAGCCGCAACGCGCTCATCACCGCCGGGCTGTTCACCTTCCTGTTCGCCTGGGGCGACTTCCTCTACGCCCTGACGCTCACCACGACCGAGACCGTGCGCCCGGTCACCCTGGGCCTGTACACCTACGTCGGCAGCTTCGTGCGGGACTGGTCCCCGATCATGGCCACGGCCGTGATGTCGTCGCTGCCCGCCATCGCCCTGCTCGTCCTGGCCCAGCGCTACGTCGCCGCGGGCCTGGCGGGCGGGTCCGTCAAGTCCTGAGGGACGCCGAACCACCACGAGTCCCGAGGAGGACCTGTGAGCAACCCCGTCCGCGTCACCGTCTGGGGCGAGAACCGCCACGAGCAGCTCGAGCCGGAGGTCGCCGCCCGCTACCCCGACGGCATGCACGGCGCGATCGCCCAGGGCATCGAGGAGAACCTCGGCGAGCGCGCCGTCGTGCGCACCGCCACCCTCGACGAGCCCGAGCACGGCCTCACCGAGGAGGTGCTGCGCGGGACCGACGTCCTCACCTGGTGGGGGCACGCCGCCCACGGCGAGGTCTCCGACGAGGTCGCCGAGCGCGTGCAGCGGCACGTCCTGGCCGGCATGGGCCTGATCGTGCTGCACTCCGGGCACTGGTCGAAGGTGTTCACCCGGCTCATGGGCACCTCCTGCACGCTGCGCTGGCGCGCCGAGCACGACCGCGAGCTGGTGTGGACGGTGGACCCCACCCACCCCATCG
>NZ_JAAALM010000772.1 GCF_009906395.1 Kineococcus indalonis | reverse complement strand
GGGGGTCCCCGGCCGCGCCCGACGCCCCCGCACCCGCCGGCGCGGCCGGGGACCCCCTGCGCGACGCGCCGTACCTGGCCGTGGCGCGCGGCGACGTCGCCCGCGGCCGGCGCCCGGCGCGCACGCCGGTGTGGTTCATGCGCCAGGCCGGGCGGTCCCTGCCGGAGTACCGCGCCGTGCGCGAGGGCACCACCATGCTGCAGTCCTGCCGGCGCCCCGAGCTGGTCGCCGAGATCACCCTGCAGCCGGTGCGGCGCTACGGCGTGGACGCGGCGATCTTCTACTCCGACATCGTCGTGCCCCTGGAGGCCGCCGGCGTCGGCGTGGAGATCGTGCCCGGCACCGGGCCCGTGATCGCCGAGCCGATCCGCACCCGCGCCGACTTGGAGCGCGTGCCGGAGCTGACCCCGGACCGCCTGCAGCACGTCACCGACGCGGTGCGCCTGACGGTGGAGCAGCTGCGCGCCACCGGCACCCCCCTCATCGGCTTCGCCGGCGCCCCCTTCACCCTGGCCAGCTACCTCGTCGAGGGCGGCCCCTCCCGCGACCTGCTGCGCACCAAGGCGCTCATGCACGCCGACCCGCAGCTGTGGCACGACCTGGCCGCGCGCCTGGCCCGGATCACCGGCGCGTTCCTGCGCGCGCAGGTCCTCGCCGGCGCCTCCGCCGTGCAGCTGTTCGACTCCTGGGTCGGCTCGCTGCCGCTGGCCGACTACGAGCGCCACGTCGCCGCGCACTCCGCCGACGCGCTGCGCGCCGTCGCCGACCTGGGCGTGCCGCGCACCCACTTCGGCACCGGCACCGGCGAGCTGCTGGGCGCCATGGCCGCCGTCGACGGCGGCGTGGACGTGCTCGGCGTGGACTTCCGCGTGCCGCTGGACGTGGGGGCCGCGCGCGGGCGCGCCGGCGCCGGCCGGCCCGTGGCCGTGCAGGGCAACCTCGACCCCGCCCTGCTCTTCGCGCCCTGGGACGTGCTGCGCGGCGAGGTGCGCCGCGTCCTGGCCGCCGGCGAGCGCGCCGGCGCCGGGCACGTGTTCAACCTCGGGCACGGCGTGCCGCCCTCGGCCGACCCGGGCGTGCTGGCCCGCGTGGTCGAGGAGGTGCACGCCTGGCGCGGCGGCCAGGGGGGCACCGGGCAGTGAGCACCCCCGGCACCCCCGCGGGCGCCGCGGGCGCCGCGGGCGCCGCGGCGCCGGCGCGCCCGCGCGTGCTCGTCGTCGGCGGCGGCGTCAGCGGGCTGGCCGCCGCCCACCGCCTCCTGCAGCGCGGCGCGCAGGTGGAGGTCCTGGAGGCCTCGCCCCGCACCGGCGGCGTCCTGCAG
>NZ_JAAALM010000771.1 GCF_009906395.1 Kineococcus indalonis | reverse complement strand
CTGCTGGGCCCGGGCCCCGTCGGGGCGGACCCGGCCGCGGCGGCCCTGGTGCACCGCGCCCTGGACGCCGAGCCCGACCCCGCCCGCACCGCGGCGGTGGCGGCGCTCGCGGTGCACCTGGCCCGCCACGCGCCCGGGCGGCGCGGTGCGGGCGCGTGGGCGCTGGCCGCCTGGGCGCACTGGTCGGCCGGCGACGGGGTGCGCGCGGGCGCCTGCGCGCGCGAGGCGCTGCGCGCCGACCCCTCCCACCGGCTGGCCCGCCTCGTCGACTCCGCGCTGCGCGCCGCCCTGCCGCCGCGCCCGCCGCGAGGGGACGCCCGCGCCCGGTCCCCGCGCGTCTAGTACGGTCGCCGCTGCTGCGCCCGGCCCCTCGGGCCGGGCGGTGCCGTCGGGGAGAGCCGTCCAGCCGTGGACGGGCCGGCACCGGGCAGCCGGGTCCAGGAGGGTGCGCGGATGGGGATCGTCGTCGGGTACGTGGCCAACCCCGAGGGGCGCGCGGCGCTGGAGCAGGCCGGCGGAGCCGCCGTCCGCCTCGGCCAGCCGCTGGTGGTGGTGCACAGCCGCCGTCCCGGCAAGGAGGCCGACGCCCAGGAGGCCGAGCAGCTGCAGGCCGTGCACGAGGCCGTGCGCGCGCGCCTGGAGGAGGCCGGCCTCGCTCACGAGGTGCGCGAGGTGCCCGACAGCGAGGACCCCGCCGACGACCTGATCGACGCCGCCGAGAGCACCGGCGCCGCCCTCATCGTCATCGGCCTGCGCCGGCGCACGCCCGTCGGCAAGCTGATCCTCGGCGCCAGCGCCCAGCGGATCCTGCTGGACGCCCCGTGCCCCGTGCTGGCCGTCAAGCCGGAGGACTGAGCAGCGCCGGCACCCCCGGGCGCCCCCGCGCGAGCGGTGCGCCCGGGCGCCGCCGGCCCCTCGCGGCGGGCCCGCGGCGGCGTCCGCACGGGTGACGCGCAGCCGGCCCCGGGGTGGCCCGCGGGTGCCGCCGGAGCGGCGCGGTGCACCGGCCGGGGCCTCGTCGTGCAAGAATCGGCGTTTGTCGTCCTCAGTGGGCATGCAACGGTGCCCGCCGGTGTTGACCTTGTCGGCTGCTGCCCGCAGTCCCGTTCCGCCCACGACGAAAGGCAGTCCGTGTCGTCGGTATCGACCTCCCGGCCGCTCCCGCCCGAGTTCGCGTCCGCTCCGTTCCAGGAGCTCCTGCAGCACGGCACCACCCACGGGTTCGTCGACGCCCACGCCGTGCGCACCGCCTGCGAGGACGCCCAGCTGCCGCTGCCCCGCATGAAGGCCGTGCTGCGCGCGCTCGACGACGCCGGCATCACCGTG
>NZ_JAAALM010000770.1 GCF_009906395.1 Kineococcus indalonis | reverse complement strand
TCGCCGGCGTCCTCGGGCAGCGCCCGCCACCGGCGCAGCACCTCGCGCCCGGCGGCCTCGGGGTCGGCCCCGGCGCGCAGGGTCACCAGGGCGGTGCGGGCGGCGGGCAGCACGTCCTCCACGCCCTCGGGGGCCTCGCGCTCCAGGGAGCGCGCGAACGCCGCCAGGGGCGCGGGGTCGTCCGGCTCGAGCAGCCAGGCGCGGTCCCCGGCGGGCAGCAGGCGCACCGGGTTCACGCGGGCGTCGCGGTGGGCGGCGGGGCCTGGGCGGTCGCGGTCACGGTCACCTCCGGGCGGGAACGGTGCGTTCGAACTCTAGGGATCGTTGAACGACCTGTCAGCCCCCGGGGGCGCGGACCTCAGCGCCGCCCCGGCTCCCCGGCCGTGCGGTGCGCCGTCAGCAGCTGCCGCTCCGCGCGCTCGAGGTACTCCGCGAGCAGCCGGCCCGCCTTGCCCCGGTCGCCGGCCTCGAGGTGGTCGGCGATCCGCTCGTTGTCCTGCAGGTACGGCTCGTGGAAGGGGCGCGGGTCGGTCATCACCACGAACGCCAGGCGCAGCTCGGCGAGCAGGTGGCGCATGCTCTCGTCCATCCGCGGGCTGCGGGTCAGGGCGACCAGCGAGCGGTGGAAGCGCATGTTGGCGGTGGCCACGCCCGCCCAGTCCTCGTCCCGCGCGGCGGCCCACCCCCCCTCGACCGCGGAGCGGAGCGGTTGCAGCGCAACGCGGTCGTGCTCGGCGTCCACGGCGGCGAACTCCAGCAGCCGGCGGAAGCGGTACACGTCGGCCACGTCCGCGGCCGTCAGGGTGCGCACGAGGACCCCGCGGTGCAGCTCGTGGCGCAGCAGCCCCTCGTGCGTCAGCAGCCGGAACGCCTCGCGCAGGGTGTTGCGCGAGACGCCCAGCGAGGCGCTGACGGCGCCCTCGCGCAGCCGCGTCCCCGGCGTCAGCGCACCGTCCACCACGAGCTCGCGCAGCGCGTCGGCGACGCGTTCGGCGCTGCTCGCGCCCGCCAGGGCTCGCCCGGCGGAGCTCAGCCGCTCGGGCAGCCCGCCCCCCTGCTCCCGCGGCACCGCACCCATCGGCGAAACATAGCGTTCACAGCGCCAGCGTTGCCAGATCGTTGAACAACTCGTAGCGTCACCGCCCATCACCCTCCCCCGACGCACTGAGCGAGGTCGCCGTGGTCGTCCCCCGCAGGCTCCGCCGCAGCACCGCCCCGACGCGCGGGGGGTGGCGCTCGGCCCTCCTCGGCGCCTCCGCCACGGCGCTCGTCGCCGGGGTCGCCGTCGCGCCCCGGCCGCCGGCGGCGCGACGGCGACCCCGGCGACG
>NZ_JAAALM010000076.1 GCF_009906395.1 Kineococcus indalonis | reverse complement strand
GGCCCGGCCGCTCCCGCAGCGGCCGGGCCGTCGGCGTTCCCACCCCCGCGCCCGCTTGACCGGACGGCGCTCGCGGTGGTGCACTTCCACCATTCCGGAACTCTTCCGGAAGGGATCAAGAGCACCGTCGCCCGCACGATCCACCCCGAGGGGAACCGCACGATGAAGCAGCGCACCCTGCGCACCGCCGCCGTCGCGTCCGGCCTGCTGGCCGGCATCGGCGTCCTGGCCGTCCCGCCCGCCTCCGCGGCCACGGCCGGCACCACCCAGGCGGCCGCGGCCGCCTCCACCCTGACCTCCACGTTCGACGCCGGCCTGGACGGCTGGGTCGGGCGCGGCGACGCGAAGGTCGAGCAGGTCGCCGGCGCCGGCCGGAACGGCAGCGGCGCGCTGCGCGTCACGAACCGCCTGCAGAACTGGCAGGGTCCCGCGGTCGACGTCACGCCGAACCTGGCCGTCGGCCAGACGGTCGCCGTCTCGTTCTGGGCCAAGCTGACCCCGGGTCAGGCCCCGACCTCGCTGAACGCGACCGTGCAGCTCACCGCGAACGGGTCGGACGCCTACAACGGCGTCGCCGGCGCCGCCGCCACCGTCAACGCCGACACCTGGACGCAGCTGCGCGGCACCTTCACCCTCGGCTCGGCCGTGACCCGCGCCCAGCTCTACGTCGAGGGCCCCGCGAACGTCGGCTTCCTCCTCGACGACGTCAGCGTCGCCCCCGTCGCCGAGACGCCGATCCAGGACGTGCCGGGCCTGAAGGACGTGCTGGGCCGGGCCGGCTTCGAGCACGTGGGCGTGGCCATCGACCCGCGCGAGACCGTCGGGCGCGCCTCGCAGCTCGTGCAGAAGCACTTCAACGCGTTCACCCCCGAGAACGACGGCAAGCCCGAGGTCGTCCAGCCCACCGAGGGCACCTTCAACTTCTCCCGCCTGGACTCGCTGCTCGACCACGCCGACCGCACCGGCACGCAGGTGTACGGGCACGTGTTCGTCTGGCACTCGCAGACCCCGGCCTGGTTCTTCCTCGACGGCACCCGGCCGCTGACGAACTCCCCGGCGGACCAGGCGATCCTGCGCGGTCGCATGGAGGCCCACATCAAGGGCATCGCCGACCACCTGAAGGCGCGCTACCCCGACGGGGACTACCCGATCTGGGCGTGGGACGTCGTCAACGAGGTCCTCAACGACGGCGACAACGCCAACCCGCACGACATGCGCGACAGCCGCTGGTTCCAGGTGCTCGGCGAGCAGTTCGTCGACCAGGCGTTCACGCTGGCTGACAAGTACTTCCCGCAGCAGAAGCTGTTCATCAACGACTACAACTCCGAGATGCCGGAGAAGCGCGCCGACTACGTCGAGCTCGTCGGCGCCCTCATCGACCGCGGGGTCCCGATCGACGGCGTCGGCCACCAGGTCCACGTCGACTTCGGCCGCCCCGTGCAGTGGCTGGACGACTCCCTCACCGCGTTCGAGCAGCTCAGCGCGCAGAAGAAGAAGCCGCTGCTGCAGGTCATCACCGAGCTGGACGTCAGCACCTCCAAGGAGGTCGTCTCCGCCGACGTCGGCGGCGGCGGGCGCCCCGCGCGCGCCACCGAGGACGACGCGGCCGCCGCGGCGGAGAACGGGTACTACTACCGCGACCTGTTCGACGTCCTGGAGAAGCACTCGCGCTCCATCGAGTCGGTGACGTTCTGGGGCATCAGCAACGCCCGCACCTGGCTGCGCACCTGGCCGATCGCCCGCCCGTGGGAGCAGCCGCTGCCCTTCGACGACGACCTGCAGGTCACCCCGGCCTACTGGGGCATCGTCGACCCGACGAAGCTGCCGGCGCGCCCGGCGGACTTCCTGGCCCCGCGCATCGCCGCCAAGGACCCGGTGCGGGTGCTCTCCACCAGCCCCGCCGGCGCGAAGGTGGACTACGCGCCGCCGGTCGCCGGGGACACCCGCGACGGCGTGCTGACGCCGGACTGCGCCCCGGCCCCGGGCACGCAGTTCGCCATCGGCACCACGACGGTGACCTGCTCGGTGTCCGACCGCGCCGGCAACGCGGCCACCCCGGTCTCCTTCGACGTGGTCGTCACCCCGCCGCCCACCACGACGAAGCTGTACCAGCAGGTCAACAACGGCCCGGTCGTGCGCGCCAACGTGAACCAGACCGTCCAGGTCGTCGTGCAGCTCGGCAACAAGGGCACCGGCAAGCTGCTGGGCAGCTCCTTCTCCTACAGCTGCACCCCGGTGGGCACCGCCCCGTTCGCCCTCGAGCTCGCTCCCGGCTCGGCGCAGCAGGTCGGCAACCGCGACTACCCGGCGGGGCAGAACGCGAACCTCACCCTGCGGGCGCGCCCCACCGCCACCGGCACGGCGACGTTCGACTGCACCGTGAAGATGACCGACGCGTTCGGGGCGCCGGTCAGCGCCACCACGCGCGTCACCATCGACGTGCGGCGCTGAGCCTCGACGTCCGGCGCTGAACCGGGCCGTCCCCGCGGCACCCGTGCCGCGGGGACGGCCCTTAGCGCACCGGCGCCGACCGCGCAGCGTTTCGCGCACACGTGACAGGGCTGCGACGCGAGCCCGTGCACCGGGGACACCACCGGCGGCACGCTGCTAGAACTCACCCGTCGCGGCCGCAGGACCCGGTCGCGACGCGACCGAGGCCGCCCAGCGTCCACCGGAGGGACCATGGCCACGACCGTCGACAACGCCGGCAGCGCCGGCAGCGACAGCCAGGACGTGGCCGTGCGCGCCGCCCGGCTCCTGGAGCTGGCCCAGCGCAGCGCGGACACCGTGGTGGCCGACGCCCGCCAGCAGGCCGAGCGGATCGTCGCCGACGCCGAGGAGCGCGCCGTCGCCCGCGAGGAGGCCGCCCGCGAGGCGGTGCTGGCCGCCCACGTGCGCGGCCAGGAGCGCCAGGCGGAGGCCGAGGCCGCGCTCGGCGCCCTGCAGGAGGCCCAGCGGGCCGCGCAGGTGCAGGCCCGCGCCCTGGCCGGGGAGCTGCTGGAGCTGGCCGAGCGGTGCGAGCCCGGCGCGCCGGGCAGCACCCGGGCCCGCTGACGGGCGGCGGGCACCCCGTGGACATCCCCGCGATGCGGGCCAGCTTCGCCAAGGCGGCCGCCGCCGGCGACGAGGCGCCGCTGTACTTCTACTCGCACCTGTTCCTGCGCCACCCCGAGGTGCGGCCCATGTTCCCGGTGTCGATGGTGCACCAGCGTGACAGGCTGTTCCGGGCGCTGGGGCAGGTCGTCGACCTCGTCGACGACCTCGACACGCTCGTGCCGGTCCTGCAGCAGCTGGGCCGCGACCACCGCAAGTTCGGCACCCTGGCGGCGCACTACCCGGCCGTCGGCGCCAGCCTGCTGGCCACGCTGCAGCACTTCGACGGCGCCTGGGACGAGTCCCTGGCGCGCGACTGGGGCGCCGCCTACGAGCTCGTCGCGAAGGTCATGGTGGACGCCGCCGAGGGCGCCGCGCAGGAGCCCGCCTGGTGGGAGGCCAAGGTCGTCACCCACGAGGTCCGCTCCCTCGACGTGGCCGTGCTGCGGCTGCAGACGCAGGTGCCGCTGGGCTACCGCGCCGGGCAGGCCGTCTCCGTGGAGACCGAGCTGCGCCCGCGGCTGTGGCGGTACTACTGGCCGGCCGGCGCCGCGCGCCCCGACGGGCTGCTGGAGCTGCACGTGCAGGCCCACGACGGTGGTCCGGTCAGCTCCGCGCTCGTGCGCCACGTCGGCGTGGGCGACGTGCTGCGGCTGGGACCGGCGCAGGGCGCCGCCACGCTGCTGGAGTCCGGGCGGGACCTGCTGATGGTCGCCTCCGGCACCGGGCTGGCACCGCTGAAGGCCATGGTGGGGGAGGTGGCCGCCACCTCCCCGGGGCGCCGGGTGCACCTGTTCGCGGGCGCGCGCGACGAGGCGGGCCTGTACGACCTGCCCGACCTGCGCCGCCTGGAGGCCGAGCACCCCTGGCTGACCGTGACGCCCGTGGTCACCGGCGAGGGCCGCGCGGCCCGCTCCGCCCACGAGCACGGCGACCTGCCCGAGGTGGTGCTGCGGCACGGTCCCTGGACCGCCCGCGACGTCCACGTCGCCGGCGACCAGCGCACGGTGGAGCGCACCGTGGAGGCGCTCACGGCCCACGGCGTCCCGCCGGAGCGCGTGCGCGCGGAGGTCCTCGCCCCGAGCAGGCCGGGGCCCGACGTGGGAGGGGAGGTGGCGCGGTGAGCGAGCACGAGGGTGCGCGAGCGGCGAGCGCGGGGCTGAACGGGACGGCCCGGCAGGTGACCGGGGGCCAGGAGGCGCGGGTGGGACCGGCGGACGTGGAGGCGGTGCGCTTCAGCAGCGCGGGCGTGCTCCAGCGCGGCTACGACGTGGGCCAGGTCGACGACTTCCTGGACCGGGTGCGCGCCGAGCTGGAGCGCGCCGGGACCGAGCTGCAGCGCCTGGAGGCCGAGAGCGCGGCGCTGCGCGAGGAGCTGCGCGCCGTGCGCGAGGAGCCCCCGGCCGCGCCGGCGCCCGTGGACCCCACCGAGCAGGCCGTGGGGATCCTCATGGCGGCGCAGCAGACGGCCGACCAGTACGTCGCCGACGCGGAGGGCTTCAGCCGGATGCTCGCGGGCCAGGCCCGCGAGCAGTACGAGAACCTGCTGCAGCGGGCGCGCGAGGAGGCCGACGAGGTGCTGCGCGCCGCGCACGCCGCCGCCGGTGCCGCCTCGGCGGGCCCCCTGGACGCCTCCGCGGGCCCGGCGGCCCCGCCGGCCCCGGGCGTGCCCGCGCAGGGGCCCACGGCCGAGGAGGTGCGTGAGCAGGTCGCCTACCTGCAGGCGTTCGGGCGGGCCTGCCGCACCCAGCTGCGCACCTACCTGGAGGGGCTGCTCGCCGACGTGGAGGCGCAGTGGGGCCGCGCGGACCCCTCGGCCCTGCCGGCCGCGACGGCCGCGGCCGGGCAGCGCACCGCGCCGGGCGGCACCCCGCTGGAGACCCCGCTGCCGGCGCCGGGCGCCGTCGACGCGCACCGCGCCGTGGTCGACCTCACCGGCAGCGACCGCACGGCGCCGGCGCACCGCTGAGCGGGCCGGGGCGCCGGGGCCGCTGAGCACGGGCCCCGGCGCGGCGCGGGCGGCACCGGGCGGGCGCTGACGACCTTGCCGCCGCGGGCCACGGCGGGGAACGGCGCCTCGCCGACGGTGCGGCCCTCGCGCGCCGCCAGGTCGGTGGGGTTGACCCCGGCGGCCTCGACGGCGACGAGGACCTCCTCGGGGCCGACGTCGGGCTCGGGGCGCTGCACCACCCGCAGGACCTCGGGACCACCGGGCTCGCTGACCTCCGCCCCGCGCACGTCCCCGTTCCTGCGCGCTGCGGGGCCCGCGCGCACCCGGGAGGGGGCTCAGCGGCGCGCGGCCACGTCGTGCAGGGCGCGGCGCTTGACGGCCTCGCCGAACAGGGACAGCCCGGCGTTCAGGCCGAGCAGGCCCGCGGTGCCCTCGGCCACCCACGCGCCCGCGGCGGTGCCGCGGGCCCGGCGGGTGGCCGCGTCGGTGACCACGCACACCCCGGCGCCGACGAGGAGCAGCCCGAGGGGGGCCAGGCGCTGCCAGGCGCGGAAGTCGTCCACCGCGCCAGTGTGGACCGCGCGCGCCCGCCGCGCCCCTGCGCAGCGGGTCAGGCGGTGCGCGGGCGGCGCGCCTCGACGGCCACCAGGCCCAGGACGACGACGCCGGCGCCCGGCAGCGCCAGGGGCGGCAGCATCCACGCCAGCACGGCCACGAAGGCGGCGGAGGCGGCCACGAGGGCCGAGCCGCCGGGGTCGGCGGCGCTGGTGCGCGCCGCGGCGCGCACCAGCGCCGGCCAGGACGCGCCGGGGCGCCAGGAGCCGGCCGCGCGCAGGGCGACGACCAGCACGCCGGCGCCCAGCAGGGCGGTGGCCGCCAGCAGGACCCGGGCGCCGGGCAGGGGACCGGTGGCGACCAGGGCGTTGAAGCCCAGCAGGGCCAGCGCCGCCAGCACCGCGGCCGACACCGCCCAGGAGCCGCGCAGCGCGGTGCGGGCGGTGCGCAGCAGCACCCGCACGCCCGAGACCTCCCCGGCGCGGTGGCGGCGCAGGTGCTCGGTGCCGCCGGCCACGGCCGGCAGGGCCGTCACCAGCGGCAGCGCGAGCAGGGCCACCACCACGCCGGTCAGCAGGGTCTCGGCGAACAGCTCGAAGGAGTCCCGCGCGCCGGCCGGGCGGGGCGCGGCGCGGCGCGCGGGGGCGGGGGCCCGTCGGGACACGCGCCTCAGCCCTTCAGGCCCTGGGTCGCCACGCCGTCCACGAGGAAGCGCTGGAAGACCAGGAAGAAGAGCATCACGGGCAGCAGCGCCAGCACCGACATGGCGATCTGGGCGCCGTAGTCGGAGACGCTGGTCTGGTCCACGAACAGCCGCAGCGCCAGCGGCAGCGGGTACTTCTCCGGGGAGTTCAGGTACAGCAGCGGGCCGAGGAAGTCGTTCCAGCTCCAGATGAAGGCGAAGATCGAGGAGGTGATGATCGCCGGGCGCAGCAGCGGCAGCATGATGCTGCCGAAGGTGCGCGCGTGCCCGCAGCCGTCGATGCGGGCGGCCTCGTCCAGCTCGCGGGGCACGTTGCGCATGAACTGCACCATGAGGAAGACGAAGAACGCCTCGGCGGCCAGGAACTTGCCGATGAGCAGCGGCACGAACGTGTCCACCAGGCCGAGCTTCTGGAACACGATGTACTGCGGGATGATCAGCACGTGGAACGGCAGCAGCAGGGTGCCGATCATCAGCGCGAACCACACCCGGCGGCCGGCGAAGTCGATGCGGGCGAACGCGTAGGCCGTCACCGAGGACGACAGCACGGTGCCCACCACGGACAGCACCGCCAGCAGCAGCGAGTTCCAGGTGAACGTCCAGAAGGACACGCCGCCGATGCCGGCCAGCGCGGTGCGGAAGTTGTCCAGGCCCGCGCTGCTGGGCAGCAGCGAGGGGTCGCCGACGATCTCGTTGGTCGGCTTGAGGGACGACACGAGCATCCACACGGCCGGGTACAGCGCCACCACCAGCACGGCGATGGACAGCACGTGCAGCACCACCGAGCGCGTCAGCGCACCCTGCTGGCGCCGGGCCTTGCGCGAGACGGGCGCCGGGTCGCTCAGCGCGGCGGCGGTGGTCGTCGAGGTCGCGGTGCTCACTTGGACTCCCCGCTGTAGTGGACCCACGCGTTGGACGTGCGGAACATCACCGCGGTGATCAGGCCGATGACCAGCGCCAGCACCCACGCCATCGCGGAGGCGTACCCCATGCGCGAGTCCTGGAAGCCGCGCAGGTACAGGTACAGGGTGTAGAAGAGCGTCGAGCCGGCCGGGCCGCCCTGGCCGCCGGAGATGACGTAGGCGGAGGCGAAGACCTGGAAGGCGTTGATCGTCTCCAGCAGCAGGTTGAAGAAGATGACCGGCGAGAGCATCGGCACGGTGATGTTCCAGAACCGGCGCAGCGCCCCGGCGCCGTCCACGGCCGCCGCCTCGTGCAGCTCCTTGGGCACCTGCTTCAGGCCGGCGAGGAAGATGACCATGGGGGCGCCGAACTGCCAGGTGGCCAGCAGGATCATCATCGGCATCGTCTTGTCGGGGTCGCCGACCCAGCCGCCGGGCTGCCCGCCCAGGCCGGTGAGGACCACGTCGACGATGCCGGCGTCGGAGAACATCGCCTTCCACACGATGGCGATGGAGACGCTGGCGCCGATGAGCGAGGGCGCGTAGAACGCCGAGCGGTAGAAGCCCTGCCCGCGCATGCCGCTGTTGAGCAGCAGCGCCACGGCCAGGGCCGCGGCCAGCTTCACCGGCGTGCCGATGAGCACGTACACCAGCGTGACCTTCACCGACTGCAGGTAGCGCGGGTCGTCCAGCAGGCGGGTGAAGTTCTCCAGGCCCACCCACTCCGGGGCCCGGAAGAGGTTGTAGTCGGTGAAGGCCAGGTACAGCGAGGCGAGCATCGGCCCGGCCGTGAGGACGAAGAAGCCGATGAGCCACGGCGCGAGGAACGCGTAGCCGATGCGGTTCTCCGCCCGCCGCGCCCTCTTCAGGCCGGGCGCGGCGGGGGTCGCCGGGGCGCTGGGGCCGCGCAGCTCGACGGTGCTCACTGCTGCAGCGCCGATTCGGCCTCGGCGAACCACTCCTCGACCGCGTCGTCGACGCTGGTGCGGCCGTAGTTGATGTCCTCGGTGATGCGCTTGAAGGCGGACTCGGCGGTGCCGAAGCCGATGGCCAGCGGAGCCGGGCTCTCGCCGAGCTCGCCGGCGATGGACTCCTCGTAGGCGACGATCTGGGCGTCGGCGCCCTCGAAGGTGGTGCCGTCGCGCTGCGTCTTGGAGGCGGGGATGCCGCGGGAGGTGCCGAAGATCTGGCCCACCTCGGGGTCGTTGACCATGAAGTCGACGAACTCGGCGGCGGCCTCGGGGTCCTCGGTGCCCGCCCCGATGGAGTAGACCATCGAGGCCTTCTGGAACAGGCCCTTCTCGTCGCCGTCGCTGGGCGGGGCCACGATCTCCAGCTTGGCCGCGCCGGAGTCGGTGAGGTAGCCGGCCAGGAAGTTGTCCCAGCTGAACTCGGTGGCCGACTCGCCGGCCCCGAAGGGCGACTTCGGCAGCAGCTGGGTGGTGCGCTCGGCGGAGACCAGCGAGCCGTTGGCGCGCAGCTCGGCGGTGGACTCCCACCACTGCTTCAGCTCGGCCTTCGTGAAGCCGACCTGCCCGTCCTCGGTGATCGCCTGCTTGCCCTGCTGGCGCAGGTGCATGTCGAAGAGCCAGAAGGTGCCGGTGTAGTCGCCGCTGCCGAAGACCCCCTCGGGGGCCTTGGCGCTGACCTCGGCGATCCAGGCGTCGAACTGGTCCCAGGTCATGTCGCCGGTGGGGGCGGCCACCCCGGCCTGCTCCACGATCGCGGGGTTGTAGAACAGGCCCAGGGCGTTGGTGCTGATCGGCACGCCGTAGGTGGCCTCGTCGATCTGCCCGGAGGGCATGAGCGTCTCGGCGATGCCGCTGGTGTCCAGGGTGTCGGCGACCTCCTCCAGGTCCAGCAGGGCGCCGCGGTCGGCGTACTGGCGCAGGTAGGAGATGTCGAACTGCATGACGTCGGGCAGGCCGCCGCCGGCGACCTCGGTGGCGCGCTTCTGCCAGTAGCCGTCGTAGTCGGTGAAGTTCGGGTTGATCTTGATGTCGGGGTGGGCGGCCTCGAACGCGGCGATCGCCTTGGTCATGCGGTCGGCGCGGTCCTGGCTGCCCCACCACGTGTAGTCCAGGGTCACGGGGCCCTCGGCGGCGGCCTCCCCGCCGGCGTCGCCGCCGCCGCAGGCGGTCAGCCCGAGCACGCCCGCGCAGAGGGTGGCGGCGATGGTGAGGACGGGTCGGTTCTTCATCGTCTGAGCTCCGTTGCTCGGGGACCGGTGCACCGGCCCGGGGTTTGAATCGATGCAGAGAAAACGCTTACCGGGAGAGTAGGTGCGACCCGGGGGGCCGTCAAGCAAGTCCGCGCCTTCCGGTCCAGCACCCGCCGCCGCACTGTTGCAACGATGCACGAACCGCGCGCGCGACACGCCGCGGGGTGCACGGGCCCGGCGCGAGCAGCGCCCCGCCCGGCACTGCCGGACGGGGCGCTGCGGGTGGTGCCGGTGGTGCGGGGCCGGGGCGCCGGGGGAGCGGCGCCCCGCAGGGAGGGGCGCTGCTCAGCCGCAGCGGTCGGCCGGGCCCCCCACGACGCAGCCGCTGCTCTCCACGAAGACGGCCGCCCCCGGGTCCTGCAGCGGGCTGCCGGGCACCGCGTGGGTGACCCACACGTCCTGCGGGGCGTTGCCGGCCGTGGCGTTGCGCGTGACCAGCACGTCCTCCACCGTGCCCGGCGGGACGGCCCCGACCGGGTCGGTGCCCGGCGGGGCCGTGAAGCCGACCAGCGCCACCGCCCCGGAGGGGAAGTTGACCGGCTCGGCGCCGGCCGGCGTGCTGGGCCGGTGGTCCGTGATCGTGTTGTCGGCCACGAGCACGTGGTCGGCGTTGGTCACGGCCACCCCCGTGCCCGAGACGCGCTGGGTGCCGTCGCGGCCCACCAGGCAGTAGCGGTTGTTGGCGCTGACCGCGTTGCCCACGACCGCCCAGTCCCCGCCCCGCACGTGGCGGGTGGTGTCCGGCACCTCGGTGGCCGAGTCGTCGAAGACCAGCACGCCGGCGCAGTTGCCGGTGAGGGTGTTGCCCCGCACGGTGCCCCCGCGCGACTCCTTGGCGAACACGCCCAGGTTGTAGCCGACCACCGTGTTGCCCGCCACGAGCGCGCGCGCGGCGTCGGAGTCGCCCACCGACACCCCGGCCGTGCCCGAGTACCACGGCGCGCCGCGGTCCCAGCCCAGCTCCAGGTTGTCCTCCACGACGGCGTCGTGGGAGTCGGCCACCAGCACGCCGTAGCGCTCGTGGGCCACGCCCTTGGTGCGGCGCACGTCCACGCCCCAGGCGCCCCACGTCACCACCCCGCTGGCCGGGTGGTTCAGGGTGCCGAGGTCCTGCACGCTCACCGGCGCGTCCGGGCCCAGGAAGAACAGCGCCGAGACGTCGTCGGCCAGGGTGCTGCCGTCGTCCTCCTCGTCGGCGCGCTCCTGCGCCTCCCAGCACGGCGTGGCGGCGACCTCCGGCAGCGGCGCGCCCGCCCCCCAGTCCGGCCAGGTGATCGT
>NZ_JAAALM010000769.1 GCF_009906395.1 Kineococcus indalonis | reverse complement strand
CGCGTGCGCTGGGCCAACGCCCCCGTGGCCGACCTGCTGGGCGCCGCGCCCGCCGACCTGCTCGACGTGGCCGTCGGCCGCGTCCTGCGCGGCGCCGACGAGGACGGCGCCCTGGTGCGCGAGCGCTGCACCCGCTTCACCGCCCGCGCGCTCACCGCCGCCGGCGAGGAGCGCACCACCGAGGTGGTGGCCTGGCCGGTGCCCGAGCGCGTCAGCGGCTTCGGCGCCGTCTCCGAGCGGCTGCGCGTGGACCTCGCCCTCGCCGCCGAGGACCACTGGGTGCTCCAGCTCGTCAGCCCCGACGACGAGCGCTCCCGCGCCGCGCTGCGCGCCGCCGAGGAGCGCTTCGCCACCCTGGCCCAGGACTCCCCGGTGCCCACGCTCGTCTCCGACGTCGGCGCGCGCCTGTCCCGCGTCAACGACGCCTTCGCGGTCCTGCTGGGCGTGCCGGCGCAGGGGCTGTGCGGCACCGGCTGGCTCTCCCACGTCCTCGACGACGAGCGCGCCCGCGTCGCGCAGGCCGTCGCCGACGTCCTGGCCGGCGAGCGCGTCACCTTCGACACGCGCCTGCGCACCGCCGCCGGGCAGGTCCGCTGGGTCACCGTGCGCCTGGCGCCCAGCCGCACCCCCGGCTACGGCGCCGGGTTCGTCGGCACCGTCGAGGACGTCACCGACCGCCGCGCCCGCGAGAACCGCCTGGCCTACCAGGCCCAGCACGACCTGCTCACCGGCCTGCCCAACCGCCTGGCGCTGCTGGAGCACCTCGGCCGCCTGCTGCCCGACGGCCCCTGCCACGAGCCCACCGGCGCGTCCACCACCCCCGCGCCCCGCGCCGGGGTGCTCATGGTCGACCTGGACGACTTCAAGACCGTCAACGACGGCCTGGGCCCCGAGGCCGGCGACGCCGTCCTCGTGGAGGTCGCGCGCCGGCTCGTGCGCGCCGTGCGCAGCGGCGACCTCGTCGCCCGGCCCGGCGGCGACGAGTTCGTCCTGGTGTGCCACGACCTGCCCGACGAGCCCGCCGTGGAGGCCACCGCCCGCCGGGTGCTGGACTGCCTGGTGGCCCCCGTGGAGGTCAACGGCCTGCGCCTGAAGGTCGGCGCCAGCGTCGGGGTGGTGCTGCTGGCCGGCGCCCCCGGCGGCGCCGAGGAGGTCGTGCGCGACGTCGGCATCGCCACCCACGAGGCCAAGGCCGCCGGCGGGGGGCGCTGGGCGCTGCTGGACGAGGAGGTGCGCCGGCGCGCGCGCCGCTCCCTGCGCCTGGTCGCCGACCTGCGCGAGGCGCTCGCGCGCGGCGCGATCGACGTGCACTACCAGCCCGTCGTGCGC
>NZ_JAAALM010000768.1 GCF_009906395.1 Kineococcus indalonis | reverse complement strand
GCCCACCCGGCGTCGGCACCGCCGGTGGCCGGCGGGGCCTGCGCGGCGGGGGCGCTGCGGGCGGCCCCGGCCTCCGCGCCGTGCGCGGTGCGGGCGGGACCGGCCGCCGCGGGGGCGCCCACCGCGGCCACGGACAGCACCGCGGAGGTCTGCGGCACCCACACGGCGCCCGAGGCCAGCAGCAGCACCGCGGCGACGAGCCGCTGGGCGAGGACCTGGCTGCTCCCGCCCAGGCGCACCCGCGCAGCGGTGCCGCCGCGCGCCCACGCGCTCAGCTCCGCGGCGACGCAGACGGCGAAGTGCGCCCACACCAGCCACAGGGCGGCGGCCAGCACGTCCACGACGGCGCTCGCCGTGAGCTCGGCGTCGAGCCAGGTGCGGGTGGGCGCACCGGTGGGCAGGGGGTTGCCGACGAGCTGCACGAGGGCGAGCGGGACGCCGCCGAGGACGGCGAGCAGCACGAGCGCCGCGCCCGCGCCGCGCAGCAGCTCCAGCCGGCGCGCGTGCGGGGACAGCGCGCGGCGGGGCAGCCGCGCCGGCGCGCGGCGCGGGCCGGTCGGGGTGGAGGTGGACATGGCTCCTCGGGTTCTGTCGGTCCCCCGGCCCGGGCCGCGGGTGCCGGCCGGGGTCGCTGGCCGGGGTCGGTGGTCGGTCAGCGCGGCAGGGGCACGACGAGGGTCTGCACCTCGGTGACGCGCAGGCCCGTGCTGGTCTCCAGGTCCACCACGCGCAGGGTGCTCCAGGTGGCACCGGCGTCCTGGCTGACCTCGATGCGCCAGGTCTCGTGCGCCTCGACGGTGAAGGTGTCGGGCTCGCCCCGGTGGGTGCGCCCGGCGGAGGTGCTGCGGTACGTGTACGAGCACAGGCCCGGTCCGCTGCGCACGGTCGCGCCGGGGGCCAGGCGCTCCCCCCTCCCCGCGCAGCGCACGGTGGTGGAGGGGTCCTCCCCGGGTTCGACGAGGAGCTCCTGCATCACGGCGCGCACCCTCGTGCTGCCCGAGGCCAGCGGCTTCGGGTCCGCGCTCTCGCCGCGGGAGAACGCGATCGCCTGCCCCACGCGCGGCGTCGTCGAGGGGGAGGTGACCACGCCGAGGGTGTGGATCTGCCCGCGGCGCTCGCGCGCCAGCTCGACGTACGCCTGCTGGCCGGTGGTCAGCTCGCTCCAGAAGGGGCAGCGGTCCGGGTCGTCGCGGGAGACCACCACCGTGGAGGGCGAGAACACGAGGTCCCACGAGGGCACCCCGGTGCGCGGGTCCGGCGGCGGGGTGATCGTCACCTGCAGGAACTCCTGCGGCGGTGCGGGCGGCGGCGGCGGGGGCGGTCCGGGCGT
>NZ_JAAALM010000767.1 GCF_009906395.1 Kineococcus indalonis | reverse complement strand
GGGGCGGCCAGCAGGCCCGCAACGTCATCCTCGTCAACGGCGACGGCATGGCCGCCGCCCACCGCGAGGCCGCGCGCCTGGCGCTGGAGGGCTTCGACGGCCAGCTGGCGATGGATTCCCTGCCCGTGCGCGGGGCGCAGACCACCGACCCGCGCGACCCCGAGGACACCATCACCGACTCCGCGTCCGCCGCCTCGGCGTGGGCCACGGGGCAGAAGACGTACAACGGCGCCATCAGCGTCGACGTGGACGGCGACCCGCTGCCGGTCCTGGGGCAGCTGGCCGAGCAGGTCGGCAAGGCCACCGGTCTGGTGACCACCGCGCAGGTCACCGACGCCTCCCCGGCGGCGTTCTTCTCCAGCACCGCCGACCGCGGCGCGCAGGACGAGATCGCCCGGCAGTACCTGCAGGTCACCCGCCCCGACGTGGTCCTGGGCGGCGGCGAGGACTGGTGGTACCCGCGGGGTGAGCCGGGGGCGTTCCCCGACGCGCCGGCCGACGACCCCGAGGAGGGCAGCCGCGGCACGCAGGGCGACCTCGTCGCGCAGGCGCAGGACCTCGGCTACGCGTACGTCACCGACGCCGAGCAGCTGCGGGCCGCCCCCGGCGAGAAGCTGCTCGGGCTGTTCGCCAACGAGGAGATGTTCCAGCAGGCCCCCGAGGGGCAGGGCGACGAGTACGACCCGGCCGTCCCGCTGGCCGAGATGACCGCCAAGGCCCTGGACGTCCTCTCCCGGGACCGCGACGGCTTCTTCCTCCTCGTGGAGGAGGAGGCGGTGGACGAGATGGCCCACAACAACAACGCCGGCCGGGTGCTGGAGGCGATGGCCTCCTTGGACGCCGCCGTGCGGGTCGCGCGCGACCACGTCGCGCAGCACCCCGACACCCTGCTGATCGTCACCGGCGACCACGAGTGCGGCGGCCTGACGATCGAGGGCGTCGACGAGGAGGACGAGAGCGGCGCGGGCGAGACCGCTGGTGAGGGCGCGAGCGAGGGTGGGGGCGTCTCCGCCGAGGACGGCCCGTTCGCCGTCGCCGGCAGCGAGAAGGAGTTCGTCGTGGACTGGACCACCACCGGGCACACCGGGGTGCCCACGCCGGTCACCGCCGAGGGTCCCGGCAGCGCCGCGCTCACCGGCACCTACCCGAACACCCACCTGCACGAGGTGATCAGCGCCGCGCTCACCGGCCGCCGCTGACCGACGACCCCGCACTGACCAGCGCGGGCGGGTGCTGATCAGTGCCGGCCGGTTCGACGGCGATCACGCCGCCACGGCAGTGGTCCACCTCGAGCAGCGGTGGGTGCGGCCTGGCGAGCTGTCGTTGCCCGAGG
>NZ_JAAALM010000766.1 GCF_009906395.1 Kineococcus indalonis | reverse complement strand
CGGGTACGGAGGGGCGAGGTCCTCGGCGGTGTCCCAGGGCCCGGTCCGGCCGAACTCCTCCTCGGGCGCGGGACCGGCCCCGGGCGGCAGCGCCGGTGCCGCCTCGTCCTCGGCCTCCGCGGCGAAGCCGGGGCCGTCGTGGTCGAGGCTGAGCTCGTCGGCGCCCGCGGCCGGTCCCGCGCCGAGCAGGGCGCGCGCGCGTCCCGCGATGGCCGCGAGGTCGAGGCGCCCGGGGTCCCAGTGGCTGTTGTCCGGGACGTGCTGGTGACCGCAGACGCCTCCGAAACCCTCCCACTCCCGGGGGCTCATGCGCGTGGCGGAACGCACCCCGTAGGCCGTCACGCCCGCGGTGGGGCGGACCTCGCGCAGGTCGAGCGGCACGAGGCGCGCGACGGGGGCCAGGACCCGCCGCGCCAGCCACTCCAGGACCTCCGGCGGGGTTTCCCCCGTCTTCGCGGCGAAACCCCACAGCTCCACCTGCACCGCGTGCAGGCGGTTGGTGTGCAGGGCTCCGGGGCGCGCGAGGGCGTAGGCGGAGCGGTCCAGGGGCACGGTCTGCAGCACCAGGTCCGCGGAGGGCATCGCCCACAGGTGCGGCGGGTTGCGGTGCTCGGCGGCCCGGGTCCGGAAGCGCTCCATGCCGTCCTCGGCCTCGACGGTGTGGAAGACGACGCGCCACGGCGAGGGCAGGTAGCCACCACCGGCGGAGCGGGCGTTGCCGACCCGTTCCGCGCCCGGCAGCCAGAGCGGACCGGCCGGCGGAACCGGGGCGGTGGGGACGACCTGCGCCAGCAGCGGCAGGACGAGCCCGTCGCGCACCGAGGTCCAGTCCTCACTCGAGACCTCGCCCCCGGCCCCGGCTCCTTCCAGGTCCTCACCGGCCAGGGTCGCCGAGCGGAGCACGAGGCGGGCCAGCAGGTCCGGGTGGCTGACGCCGGCGGCGAGCGCCTCCAGGACCGCCGCCTCGTGCGGCGCCTGGTGGGCACGGGGCACCGGCGTGCCGCCCTGGAGCGGGAGCGCCCGCCAGCCGTCCCGCTCGTGCACCTCCCGCTCGTGCACCTCCCACCGGTACCCGTCCTCGCCGGGCCCGTCCTCGCCGAACCCGTCCTCGCCGGACCGGGACCCACCCGGCCGGAACTCCTCGACGCGGGCCTCGCCGAACGGGCTCTCGTCGAACCGGGTCCCGTCGTAGGCCGACTCCCCGTAGGCCGACTCCCCGTACGCCGACTCCCCGTACGCCGACTTCCCGTCGCCGCCCGGCCGCTCCCCCGTCGCGGCGAAGGGGGAACGCAACCCGTCCGCGGGCGCGGACCCGACCGGCCCCCCGCACCCGCACCGAC
>NZ_JAAALM010000765.1 GCF_009906395.1 Kineococcus indalonis | reverse complement strand
GTCTTGCCGCCCGAGGCGCCCACCCCCGACCCGTCCTCCTCCGGCTGCGGCCAGCTCGACCACGACCCCTCCGCCTCCGCCGCCGGCGAGGACGGGTCCGGGGTGTGGCTGCGGTAGACGCCCCACGCCGTCGACAGGGCGTCCACCAGGGCGATGCCGCGCCCCTCCGTGGCCCCCGGCACCTGGGTGCGCAGCGCCGGCACCCGCGTGTCGCCGTCGGAGATGCCCACCACGATGCCCTCCTCGTCGTGCGTGAGGGTCAGCACCACCGGACCGCGGCCGTGCTCCAGGGCGTTGGAGACCAGCTCGCTGGTCAGCAGCTCCGCGATCCAGCGCCTCGCCTCCGGCAGGTGCTCGCTGGGGCACTGCTCGCACACCCAGTGGCGCGCCATGGCCGCGGCAGAGAGCTGCTCGTCCAGCGTGAGGCGTTCCACCGCCCACCTCCACCTGCGTCGACACCGGCGCGTCGTCGTCACCGTGTTCGACAGGTTCGCGCAGCCCGCGGGCGGCGGCAAGCGGAGCGTGTCGGTTTCCGGGACGGTTCCGGTAGCGCGCCGGGCGGTCGGCGCCGCGGCCGGCGCTGCGGGCGGGCGGTGCTCCGGCCGCGCTGCGGGCCGTGCGCCTCAGGCGCCGGCGTCCGCCCCGTCCGCGGCCGGGACCCCCTCGACCACCCGCGCCGCGGCCAGGGCGGCCGACGCGGCGGCGTCCTCGCCCCCCAGCAGGGCGCGCCCGGCGGGGGCCAGCGCCCCGGCGCCCAGCACGCCCAGCCAGCCGGCGTCGCGCAGCGTCCAGCGCACCAGCTCCTCGCGCAGCCGCCCGGCGCGGCGCGGGGCGTCCCAGCGCAGCCGGGCCGCGAGGTCCTCGGCGTCCACGGCGCCGCCCTCGCCCGCCGCGGCCAGCTGCGCCAGCACCGAGCGGCGCACCGGCAGCGCGGCCCCGCGGTCCAGGTCCGGGCCCAGGGCGTTGCGGGGGGCGTCCTTGGCGTCGCGGCTGCCCACCAGCGCCGGCACGCGGGTCGAGCCCAGCCACGGGCGGGCCAGGGCCGGCCAGCGTGCCGCCGGGCCCTCCTCGCGCCAGGCGTCGAAGGCCGGGGTGGGCAGCCAGCGCGGCTCCACCTCCGCGTCGTCGGCGACCAGGCCGGCCAGGTGCGCGACCTCCACGACCAGGGCGGCGGTGGCGTCGTCGACCTCCAGCGCGGCCGCGGTGCGGCGCAGCTCGCGCACGCCCACCCCGCCGGCGCGCAGCACCGGCGGGGGCGCCGAGCCCCACAGCAGCCCCAGCTCCTCCACCAGCCGGCACGCCTCGGCCGCCGCCTCCGCGGAGGCGGCGGCCGAGGCGTGCCG
>NZ_JAAALM010000764.1 GCF_009906395.1 Kineococcus indalonis | reverse complement strand
GTGCCGGGGCGGGCGCGGCGTCGTCCTCGCGGACCTGCCGCCACAGCTCGTCCGCGGCGGGCGTCCACTGCACGCGGGCCTCGTTGCGCGGGTACGGCTCGGTGGGCACCGTCACGAAGCGCACGCCGCCGGCGGGCATGCGCTGCAGGCTCTGCGCGAGGTCGGCGAGCTGGCCGAGGTCGGCCAGGCCCGGGTCGGTGGTCACCGACTTCGTGGCCGCGTTGAGGAAGCCGTACAGGCGGTCGGGGCGCAGCAGCGTCTCGGAGCTGAGCACCTTCTGCACCATCGAGGACATCAGCGCCTGCTGGCGGCCGATGCGGGAGATGTCCGAGCCGTCGCCGATGTAGCGCACGCGGGCGTAGGCCAGGGCCGTCTCGCCGTCCACGTCCTCGTGGGTGCCGGCGGTCAGGTACAGGTTGGCCTTCCTGTCCTCGATCTCCTCCGGCGTGCAGATCGTCACCCCGCCGATGGCGTCGACCATGGAGCGGAAGCCGCTGAAGTCCACGACGGCGTAGTGGTCGACGTAGACGCCGGTGAGGGCCTCGACGGTCTCGATGGTGCAGGCGGGCCCGCCCTCGGAGTACGCGGAGTTGAACATCCCCAGCGACGCGGGCACCGGCTGCCCGGTGCTCGTCGAGGTGCACTCGGGGATCTGCACCACGGAGTCGCGCGGGATGCTCACCAGGGTGGCGCTGCGGCGGTCCCCGGCCAGGTGCACCAGGACGGTGGTGTCGGAGCGCGCGCCGGGGTCGGCGGCCTCGCCGCCGTAGGCGTCGCCGGTGCCGTCGGCCAGGGCGCGGGTGTCGCTGCCCATGACGAGGATGTTCACCGGCGCGGCCTCGCCGGCGCCGTCCGCGCGGTCGGGGCGGTCGCCCAGCAGCCCGGTGACGTCCCGCGCGGTGATGTTGCCCTGCAGCCGCTGGTAGGCGTAGACCCCGCCGGCGGCGGCGACCAGCACGAGCACGACGACCGCGACGGCGGACGCGCGCAGCACCCGGAACGCGGTGCCGTGCGCGTGGCTGGCGTGCCGGCCCCGCGCGCGCAGGCCGGCCCCGGGCACGTCGGCGCGCGGCGGGGTCGGCTCGGTGGTCGTGGGCACGAGCGCAAAGGTACGTCGCGCCCCGGACGGGCGCCGACCCGACGCCCGCGCCCGCACCGGGCGTGCGCGACGTCTCCACAGCCGCCGCGCGGGCGGCTCAGGTGCCGACGGTGCCGTCGTTGATGGCCAGCCGGTCGGCCAGCTGCGGGAAGACGACGGTGAAGCACAGCAGCACCACGCCCGCCGCCACGAGCAGGCTGATGAGCAGCCGCACCCACCACGGGCCCGGCAGGACCCGCCACCACCACCCGTACACGCC
>NZ_JAAALM010000763.1 GCF_009906395.1 Kineococcus indalonis | reverse complement strand
GGCCATGGGGGCTCCTGGAGGGGGTGGGCGGTGCGGCGCGCTCGGGCGCGCCGCACCGCGGGCGGTCACTTCGCGACGGTGAAGCCGGTGTTCTCCAGGTCGTCCACGGTGGTCTTCTGGATGCTCGCCAGGGCGGCGGTGAAGGCGGCGGCGCTGCGCTGCTCGGCGGCGGCGCCGAAGGCGTCGGTGTAGGCGCTGTAGGTGACGTTGACGTTGGGGCCGTAGGTGAACTCGTTGGTGGTCTGCGCGACGCGGCCGACGACGTCGTAGAAGTCCGGCTGGTTGGAGATGAACGCCGGCGGGTCGGTGAGCGCCTGGGCGGCGGCGTCGGTGGCGGCGGGGTACACCCCGGAGACGTCGGCCAGGGCCTTGACGGCCCGGGGGTCGGTGTTCAGCCACTGCGCGAACTCCGCGGCCTGCTCGGGGTGCTCGGACTGCGTGGTGACGCCGGTGGCCGAGCCGCCCCAGTTGCCGCCGGCGGGGGCGGCGGCGTCCCACTGCGGCAGCGGCGCGGCGGCCCACTTCCCGGCGGTGTCGGGGGTGATGCCCTCCAGCACGGCCGGGGACCACACGGCGCCGACCCAGCCGACCTGGCTGCCGTCGTTGAGGGCGGCGTTCCACTCGGGGGTGTACATGGGGGTGTTGTCGATGACGCCCTCCTCCACGAGGCCGCCCCAGTAGGAGGCGACCTCGCGGGTGGCCCCGGAGTCGACGTCCACGCTCCACGCGTCGCCGTCCACGCCCCACCAGGAGGCGCCGGCCTGCTGGGCCAGACCGGCGAACCAGCCGGGGTCGTTGGCGGAGAAGGTGCCGAGGAACGTCGCCGGGTCGGCGGCGTGGATCCTGCGGGCGGCCTCGGCGTACTCGTCCCACGTGGTGGGCACGGCGATGCCGAGCTGCTCGAACAGGTCGGCGCGGTAGACGAACACCATGGGCCCGGAGTCCTGCGGCACGGCGTACACCGCGTCCGAGCCGAGGGTGACGCTGTTCCACACCGAGTCGGGGAAGGCGCCGGCCACGTCGTCGCCGAGCTGCTCGGAGACGTCGGCCAGGGCGTCGGAGGAGACCAGGGTGGGGATCTTCTGGTACTCCGCCTGCATGAGGTCCGGGGCGCCGCTGCCGGCCTTGATCGCGGTGAGCAGCTTGACGACCGCCGCGTCGCCGCCGTCCTGCTTGTTGACGGTGACCTGCACGTCCGGGTGGGTCTCGTTCCAGGTCTGCACGACCTGCTCCATGTTCGGCGCCCAGGTCCAGAAGGTGAGCTCCACGGGGCCGTCGCCGCTGGTGCCGGCGTCGCCGCCGCCGCTGCACCCGGCGGCCAGCAGCAGGCCCGCGGCGGTGAGCGCGGCCAGGGTGCGCCGG
>NZ_JAAALM010000762.1 GCF_009906395.1 Kineococcus indalonis | reverse complement strand
ACCTGGAGCGGCCGCCGCCCGCAGCGGCGGCCGCTCCAGGTCGGTCCAGGGTCGGTCGGCGCCCGCGGGGTCCACGCCCGCCACCGTAACCGCGGTGCTCGCGGCCGGGGACCGCGGCCGGGACGGGCGGCTTCCGTTCCGGGGCCCCCGTGTGGTGAGGTGAGCCTGCCCTGACCTGAACCGTCCCCGAGGAGACCCGCCGTGCCGCTGCGCGCCACCCGCCGATCCCTGCTGCTGTCCGCCCCCCTGGCGGCGCTGGCCGCCACCGCCGCCTGCGGCTCCGACGGCCCCGCGGGCACCCCCGCGGCCACCGCCACCGCGAGCGGCGCGGGCGGCGCGCAGGACGGCGCCTTCCCCGTGCGGGTCGAGCACGCCCTGGGCACCACCACGGTCGAGGCCGCCCCGCAGCGGATCGTCACCTGGGGCTGGGGCTCGCAGGACGTGCTGTGGGCGCTGGGCCTGCAGCCCGTGGGCGCGCCGGAGGTCACCTACGGCGGCGAGGGCGGGGCGTACCCGTGGTGGCGGGGCCACCACGACCCGGCCACCACCACGGCCCTGGGCGCCGGGGAGAGCGGGGAGGTGCCCTTCGAGGCGATCGCCGAGCTGGCCCCCGATCTCGTGCTGGCCGTGAACTCCGGCCTGACCGCCCAGGACTGGTCCACCCTCAGCGCGATCGCGCCCACCGTCGCCTACCCCGACCAGCCGTGGCAGACCACCTGGCAGGACCAGGCCAGACTCATCGGGCGGGCCGTGGGCCGGGGGGCCGAGGCCGAGCAGCTCGTCGCCGACGCCGAGGCCGACGTCGCCGCCCGCGCCGCGGCGCACCCGCAGCTGGCGGGCAGGTCCTTCGCGTACGTGTACGCCACCGCCGCGGGCCTGTCGGTGTACCTGCCCGGCGACTCGCGCGTGGACACCCTGCACGGCCTGGGCCTGGTGGACGCCCCCGGCACCACCGCCCTGGCCGGCACCTCCGACCAGTTCTACCTGGAGGTCGCCAAGGAGCGCGTGCGCGACCTGGACTGCGACCTGCTCGTCGGCTACGGCGAGCTCACCCTGGAGCAGCTGCGCGCCGACCCCGTCTACGCCACGATGCCCGCCGTCGCGAAGGGCGCGGTGGTGTGGCTGACCGACGAGGACCTCATCGCCGCCACCTCCACCACGATCCTCAACCTGCCCTGGCAGATGGACCGCACGGTGCCGCTGCTGGCCGCCGCCGCGGACGCCGCCGCCGCCTGAGCCCGGCGTTAGGGTCGGCGCGGTGAGCACCCCCCCGCGCCGGCCCACGGCGCTCGACGCCGTCGCCGAGGACCACTTCGCCCGGCTGCTGCGCCTGCAGCCGGGCGAAGTGGTCCTCGGCGACGGCGTCG
>NZ_JAAALM010000761.1 GCF_009906395.1 Kineococcus indalonis | reverse complement strand
GCCCGGCGCTGGTCGTGGCTGGCGGGCCCGGGCGTCGTGGCCGTCAGCGCCGCCGTCCTGGGCGGCGCGACCCTCACCGGCGGACCGGCGCCCGAGGCGCAGGCCGCCGTCCCCGACCACCTGCTGGCCGCCGCCCGCGCCGAGCGGCAGGTGACCACCGCCGCCGCGTGGTTCTCCGCGCAGGACCTGCGCACCAGCGCCGACGCCCGCGTCGAGGCCGAGCGCGTCGCCGCCGAGCAGGCGCGCCTGGCCGCCGAGGCCGCGGCCGCCGCCGAGGCCGCCCGCAGCGCCCAGCGCGACCCGCGCGGCGTGGCCCGCGCCCTGGCGGCCGAGCGCGGCTGGGGCGAGCAGCAGTTCTCCTGCCTGGACTCGCTGTGGACCAAGGAGAGCGGCTGGGACCACACCGCCGACAACCCCACCTCCAGCGCCTACGGCATCCCGCAGGCCCTGCCCGGGCGCAAGATGGCCACCGCCGGGGCGGACTGGGAGACCAACCCGGTCACCCAGATCACCTGGGGCCTGGGCTACATCGAGCGCAGCTACGGCACGCCCTGCTCGGCGTGGGCGCACTCCGAGTCGCACAACTGGTACTGAGCCCGGCGGGCTCGAGGACCCCGGCCGGAGCCGGCCGGGGTCTCAGCCGTCCAGGCCCCCGCACGGGCAGCCCAGCGCCGAGCACAGCGCCGCGCGCAGCTCGTGCGGCCCGGCGGCCGGGCGGGGGAACGGCGCCCGCAGCACCCGCGTGCCGGTGCCCGCGGTGACCAGCACGTCCAGCCCGTAGCGGTCCACGCCGACGACGGAGACCTCCCGGGCGCGCACGGCCTGCTCGGGGGGCAGCTCGCGCAGCACCCACGCCACCAGCGCGTCGCGGTGCAGGCCCTCCACGTGCGCCACCACGCCGCCCTCGTCGGCGTAGAAGGGGTCGGCGGTGGCGGCCGCGACGGCGTCCTCGTCGAGCAGGTGCACGCCCTCGGCGGTCGTCACCCGCACGTCGGCGACCTCCAGGCGCCACAGCGCGCGCGTGGTGCCCACGTCGAGCAGCGCGCCCAGCGGCAGCGCCGCCGCGGCCGCCTGCGCCAGCTCTCGCTGCCCGGCGGCGTCGACGCGCTCCACCCAGCCGGTCGCGCACAGCCGGGCGCGCGGCAGCGCCGCCTGCCCGGGCGGCACGTCCAGCACGTCGAGCACGGCGGGGACCCCGGAGGCGCCCGCCGGCGCCCCGGCCGCCTCGCGCGCCAGCTCCTCCAGCCGCTCGTGCACCGCCTCGCCGGTGCCCACGAGCAGCAGCAGCTCCCCGCGCGAGTCGGTGAGGTGCTGCACGCGGTGCGCCTGGGTGCCCCCGCCGCCGCGCGCGGCGGGGGCGTGGGGGGC
>NZ_JAAALM010000760.1 GCF_009906395.1 Kineococcus indalonis | reverse complement strand
GGGCGGGTGCGTCGGAGGTGCGGGTGCCTCGGAGGTGCGGGTGCCTCAGAGGTGCGGGGTGATGGCCGGCAGCAGGTCGCGGAAGGTGCGCCCGGAGGTGGGCTGGCCGATGGCGGTCATCGCCCAGCCGGAGCCGTCGCGGCTGAGCTTGGCCATGACCTGGGCGGTGTGGCTGCCGGCGCCGGTCAGCTCGTAGCGCGCCAGCTCCACGGCCTGCGGCTGGGCGGTGTCCAGCAGGCGGCAGTAGGCGTTCTGCACGGAGGAGAAGTCCTGGCCGGTGAAGCTGTTGACGGTGAAGACCAGGGTGGTGACCCGCGCGGGCACGGCGGGCAGGTCCACCACGATGACCTCGTCGTCGCCCTCGCCCTCGCCGGTGAGGTTGTCGCCGGTGTGCGTGACCGAGCCGTCCTTGCTGCGCAGCTGCTGGAACCAGGCGGTGTCCACGAGCTGCCCGGAGGCGTCGAAGAGCAGGCAGGAGGCGTCCAGGTCGACGTCGATGGACTTCTTGCGGCCCAGGAAGCCCTTGGCGACGGCGTCCCAGCCCAGGCCCATCGAGACGCGGGTGAGCTCACCGCCGCCGGACTTGCTCAGCGACAGCTTCTGGCCCTTGGTGAGGTTGACCACGTGCTTGCTCCCTCTCGGTCGGTGCTCCGGCTCGGTGCTCCGGGCCGGTGCCGCCGGTCGCCGGACCGGCGGGGGTGGTTCAGGTGTGCAGCGGCAGCGTGCCGTCGGGGGCCCAGGCGATGTCGTCGAAGCCGTAGGCCTCGGCGACCTCGCGCTGCGGGCCGGTGAAGAACTCGTTCTCCCGGCGCACCACCAGGTCGCCGCCCACGTCGTGGATCGAGACCAGTGCGCAGGTGCGCGCCCCGGGCGGGGGCCCGGAGGCCCAGGCCTGCAGGCGCGAGCCGTCGCGCCGGCGCAGGGTCAGGCGCGGCGAGAGCGCCTCGTACTCCGGCGGGGCGGGGCGGCGGGCGTAGGTGTACAGCACCAGCCGGCGCAGCAGGTCCAGGTGGCGGGTGTCCACGAGGAGCTCCTCGCCCTCCTCGGTGCGCGGGCCCATCCGCAGCACCTGCCGGGCCCCGTAGCCCGGCGCGGCCAGCAGCTCCCCCAGGGACTGCACGAGGCCGTGGCGGCGGTCGCGCGTCTCCCACAGGCAGCCCAGGTGCAGGTCCGTGGAGCGGCGCACCCCGGAGGCGCTCAGGCGCGGTTCCCACTCCAGCAGCACCCGCAGGGTGCCGCCGCCGCGCTCGGCGGAGGCGACGCGGGCCACGGGCCGCTCGTCGTCCAGGACGACGAGCTCCTCCGAGCGGCGCGCCAGCCCCACGGCGGCGGCCGGCACCGGTGCGCCGGGCGCCGCCGTGGGGCTGGCG
>NZ_JAAALM010000075.1 GCF_009906395.1 Kineococcus indalonis | reverse complement strand
GCCCAGGCCCCCTCCCTGCACGCCGCCCCGCCGCTGCCGTTCACCGCGCGGCACATCGGCCCCGACGCCGAGCAGGTCGCGCGGATGCTGCGCACCGTGGGCGCGGCCTCCCTGGAGGAGCTCGTCGAGCGGGCCGTGCCCGCCGGGATCCTCGAGCGCGCCGGCGCCCTGGACCTGCCGCCGGCCCTCGACGAGGCCTCCGTGACCGCCGCCCTGCGCGAGCTGGCCTCCCGCAACCGCGTGGTGCCCTCGATGATCGGGCTGGGCTACCACGGCACCCGCACCCCGGCCGTGGTGCGGCGCAACGTGCTCGAGGACCCCGCCTGGTACACCGCGTACACCCCGTACCAGCCGGAGATCTCCCAGGGCCGGCTGGAGGCCCTGCTGAACTTCCAGACCGCGGTGGCCGACCTCACCGGCCTGGACGTGGCCAACGCCTCCCTGCTCGACGAGGGCACCGCCGCGGCCGAGGCGATGACGCTGGCGCGGCGGGCCTCGAAGGCGCCCGCCGGCGCGGTGTTCGCCGTCGACGCCGACGTCCTGCCCCAGACGCTGGCGGTGCTGCGCACCCGCGCGGTGCCGCTGGGCGTCGAGCTGGTGCTGCTGGACCTCGACGCCCCCGACCCGCTGGCCGCCCTGGGGGAGCGGGCCGTGTTCGGCCTGCTCGTGCAGTACCCCGGCACCTCCGGGCGCGTGCGCGACCTGGCCGGCGTCGTCGCCGCCGCCAAGCAGCGCGGTGCGGTGGCGGTGGCGGCGGCGGACCTGCTGGCCCTGGCGCTGCTGCGCGCGCCCGGCGAGTTCGGCGTGGACGTCGCGGTGGGCAGCTCCCAGCGCTTCGGGGTGCCGATGTTCGCCGGCGGCCCGCACGCGGCGTACGTGGCGGTGCGCAAGGGCCTGGAGCGCAACCTGCCCGGCCGCCTGGTGGGCGTCTCCAGGGACGCCGACGGCGCGCCCGCCTACCGCCTGGCCCTGCAGACCCGCGAGCAGCACATCCGCCGCGACCGGGCCACCAGCAACATCTGCACCGCCCAGGTGCTGCTGGCCGTCATGGCCGGCTGCTACGCGGTGCACCACGGCCCCGAGGGCCTGCGCTCCATCGCCGCGCAGGTGGCCGGCACCGCGGCCGGGCTGGCCGCCGCCCTGCGCGCCGGCGGCGTGGAGGTCGTGCACGAGGAGTTCTTCGACACCGTCCTGGCCCGCGTGCCCGGCCGCGCCCGGCGGGTGGTGGCCGCCGCGCTGCGGGCCGGGGTGAACCTGCGCCTGGTCGACGAGGACCACGTCGGCCTGACCTGCGACGAGACCACCGCGCCGGAGCACGTGGCCGCGGCGCTGGCCGGTTTCGGCCTGGAGCCGGTGCAGGACGCGCCCGAGCACGCCCTGCCCGGCGCGCTGCTGCGCACCAGCGCCTACCTGCAGCACCCGGTCTTCTCCCAGCACCGCTCCGAGACGTCGATGCTGCGCTACCTGCGCCGCCTCTCCGACGCCGACTACGCCCTGGACCGCGGCATGATCCCGCTGGGCTCGTGCACGATGAAGCTCAACGCCACCACCGAGCTGGAGCCGGTGTCCTGGCCGGAGTTCGCCGACCTGCACCCGTACGCGCCGGCCGACCAGCTCGCCGGCACCGCCGAGCTGGTGGCCGACCTGGAGCGCTGGCTGGCGGAGGTCACCGGCTACGACGCGGTGTCCCTGCAGCCCAACGCCGGCTCCCAGGGGGAGTTCGCCGGACTGCTGGCGATCCGCGCCCACCACCGCTCCCGCGGCGAGGCGCACCGCACGGTGTGCCTGATCCCCAGCTCCGCGCACGGCACCAACGCCGCCAGCGCGGTCATGGCGGGCCTGCGGGTCGTCGTGGTGGCCTGTGACGCCGACGGCAACGTCGACCTGGACGACCTGCGCCGCAAGGTGTCCGAGCACGCCGACGACCTGGCCGCCATCATGGTGACCTACCCCTCCACGCACGGGGTGTACGAGGCGTCCATCCGCGAGGTGTGCGCCCTGGTGCACGACGCCGGCGGGCAGGTGTACGTCGACGGCGCCAACCTCAACGCCCTGGTCGGCCTGGCCCGCCCCGGCCGCTTCGGCGCGGACGTCTCGCACCTGAACCTGCACAAGACGTTCTGCATCCCGCACGGCGGCGGCGGCCCCGGCGTCGGCCCGGTCGCGGTGCGCGCGCACCTGGCCCCGTTCCTGCCGGCCACCTCGCCCGAGGCCGACCCCGAGCGCGTCGGGATGGTCTCCTCCGCGCCGTTCGGCTCGGCGGGCATCCTGCCGATCTCGTGGGCGTACGTGCGGCTCATGGGGGCCGAGGGCCTGCGCGCCGCGACGGTGCAGGCCGTGCTCAGCGCCAACCACGTCGCCGCGCGGCTCTCGGAGGCCTTCCCGGTGCTGTACCGCGGCCCGGGCGGCCTGGTGGCGCACGAGTGCATCCTCGACCTGCGCCCGATGACGAAGGCCACCGGCGTGACGGTGGAGGACGTCGCCAAGCGGCTCATCGACCACGGCTTCCACGCCCCGACGATGTCGTTCCCCGTCGCCGGCACCCTGATGGTCGAGCCCACCGAGAGCGAGGACCTCGCCGAGGTCGACCGCTTCTGCGACGCGGTGCTCGCCATCGCCGACGAGGTGCGCGAGATCGCCGAGGGCCGCTGGGCGGTGGAGGACTCCCCGCTGCGCCACGCCCCGCACACCGCCGCCGCGCTGACCGGCGAGTGGGACCACCCCTACACCCGCGCCGAGGCCGTCTACCCCAACGGGCTGGACCCGCGCTCGAAGTACTGGCCCCCGGTGCGCCGCATCGACGGCGCCGCCGGCGACCGCAACCTCGTGTGCTCGTGCCCGCCGCTGGAGGAGCTCGCCGAGGGCTGAACGGGGCGGGGCGGGGGTCTGGACCGCGGTCCGCTTCGGCGGCACCCTGGGGCTGCCACCCGGAGCGTCCGGGCGGCGACCTGGAGGCAGCGGTGAGCGAGACGACGCAGGACCCCGCGCAGCAGAAGGCGCAGATGGACCGGTGGAACGCCGCGGTCGTCGAGGAGTTCCGCACCCGCGGCGGGAAGGTCGGGGGGCGGTTCGAGGGCGTCCCGGTGGTCCTGGTGCACCACGTGGGGCGCAGGAGCGGCGCCGAGCGCGTCAGCCCGATGGTGTACCAGGACGTGGACGGCGCCCTCGCCGTCTTCGCCTCCAAGGGAGGGGGGCCCGTCCACCCGGACTGGTACCACAACCTGCTGGCCCACCCCGGCACGACCGTCGAGGTGGGCACCGAGACGTTCCCCGTCCGGGTGCGCGAGCTCACCGGCGAGGAGCGCACGGCGGTGTGGGAGAAGCAGAAGGCCCTCGTGCCCGGGTTCGCCGAGTACGAGGTGACCGCCGCGCCCCGGCAGATCCCCGTGCTGCTGCTGGAGCGCGCCGGCTGAGCCGGCCGCGGGGGGACCGCGCGCGTCCCCCCGCGAGCCCGCCGGGCGTCCTAGGATCACCGCGGGGGGTGATCACGGTGGGTTTCCTGGAGTCGCTGCTGCAGCAGAGCTGGCTGCTGTGGATCGCCGCCGCGCTCGTCCTGGGCATCCTGGAGATCACCGCGATCGACCTGGTCTTCGCCATGCTCGCCGGCGGGGCCCTGGCCGGCGCCGCCGCCGACGCCCTCGGCCTGGGGTTCGTGGGGCAGGTGCTGGTCGCCGCCGCCGTCGCGGGCCTGCTCATCGGCACCATCCGGCCCGTGCTGCTGCGCCGGCTGAAGATGCCCCCCGTGGGCACCACCAACGCCCCGGCGCTCGTGGGCCGCACCGCCCTCGTGCTCAGCGACGTCAGCGCGCGCGGCGGGCTGGTCAAGCTCGTCGGGGAGACCTGGTCCGCGCGCACCGGCCCCGGTCAGGCCTTCACCGCCGGTGAGGACGTCGTCGTCACCGCCATCGACGGGGCCACGGCCGTGGTCGGCCCCGTCCCGCCCGGGCCGGTGCCCGGGGCGCCGCACCCTGAGGAGAAGCCTTGATCGACACGGTCGTGACGCTCGTCGTCCTGGTCCTGGTCGTCCTGTTCGTGGCGATCGTCATCGCCCGCACCATCCGGATCGTGCCGCAGGCCACCGCCGTCATCGTGGAGCGGCTGGGCCGCTACTCGCGCACCCTGGACGCCGGGCTGCACTTCCTCGTGCCGTTCATCGACAAGGTCCGCGCCGTCGTGGACCTGCGCGAGCAGGTGGTCTCCTTCCCCCCGCAGACCGTCATCACCTCCGACAACCTCGTCGTGAGCATCGACACGGTCATCTACTACCAGCCCACCGACCCCAAGGCCGCCACGTACGAGATCGCCAACTACATCCAGGCGATCGAGCAGCTCACCGTCACGACGCTGCGCAACGTCGTCGGCTCCCTGGACCTGGAGCAGACCCTCACCAGCCGCGACCAGATCAACGGCCAGCTGCGCGGCGTGCTGGACGACGCCACCGGCCGCTGGGGCATCCGCGTGAACCGCGTGGAGCTCAAGGCGATCGACCCCCCGCACAGCGTGCAGGACTCCATGGAGAAGCAGATGCGCGCCGAGCGCGACCGGCGCGCGGCGATCCTCAACGCCGAGGGCCTGAAGCAGTCGCAGATCCTCACCGCCGAGGGCGAGAAGCAGTCCTCGATCCTGCGGGCGGAGGGCGCGGCGCAGGCGGCGATCCTGCGCGCGCAGGGCGAGGCGCGCGCCATCACGCAGGTCTTCGACGCCATCCACCGCGGCGACCCCGACCCCAAGCTGCTGGCCTACCAGTACCTGCAGACGCTGCCGCAGATCGCCCGCGGCGACGCGAACAAGCTGTGGATCGTGCCCAGCGAGCTGGGCGACGCCCTCAAGGGCTTCGGGTCGATGTTCAACGCCCACGGCGGCGCGGACGGCGACGGCGCGCCGCGGCGCGAGCGCGGCGGGGAGGCCCCGCACGTCCCGGACTTCGAGGAGCCGGTGCTGGAGGACCCCTCCGCGGCCCTGCACCGCGCCCGCGCCGAGGCCGCGGGGGCCACCGCCGCCGCCGAGGGCGCCACCCGCGGCGTCAGCGCCCCGGGGAGCGCGCCGGGGAGCGCGCCGGGGAGCGCGCCGGGGGAGCGCTGAGCCCCGCCACGCCCGCACCCGCCTCGTGCTCGCGGCGCAGCCGGCGCCCCTCGCGCGCGTACCAGCCGCCGAACAGCGCCACCGCGGTGGCGACCTCCACGAGCGTGCCGCCCTGGTGCATCAGCTCCGCGCCGGCGCGCAGGTCGGCGGTGCTACCGGCGTGCCCGCCGTGGCCGGGCGCGGCGGGCAGCCCGCGCGCCCACAGCAGCTTGGCCACCACGTCGTGCACGGCCGCCGCGACCACGAGCAGCACCGCCCGCGCCGCCACCCCCGGCCGGTGCGGCAGCGGGTCCGCGCCGGCCACCACCGCGCTGAACAGGTACGCGGCCGCCGCCATGTGCGCGTGCACCAGCGCCCCGAGCCAGGGGCGCTCGTGGGCCAGGGCGAACAGGGGCGTGAGGTAGAACGCCGCCAGCCCGCCCACCTCCAGCGCCAGCACCACCGGCGCCCACGTCACCACCCGCGACCAGCGCCCGCGCACCGCGCCCAGCAGCGCGCGCCGGGCCCGCAGCGGCAGGGTGCGCAGCGCCAGGGTCACCGGGGCGGCCAGCGCCAGCAGCAGCGGCGCCAGCACCGTCGCCAGCAGGTGCACCACCACGTGGGCGCGGAAACCGCCGGCCGGCAGCACCCCGGGCGCCAGCGCGGGCGCCAGGCCCGCCGCCGCCAGCGCGGCCCCGGCGCCCAGGGCCGCCGCGGTGCGCCGCACCGGCCAGCGGTCCCCGCGCCGGTGCAGCCGCTGCTCGCCCACCAGGTAGGCGCCCGGCACCAGCGCCGCAAGGACCAGCAGCACCGCGTCCGCCCCGGCGTCCACCCCCGTGCTCACCCGCGCGCCGACCCCCGGGCGCGGCGCCGCGCCCGGGCCAGCACCGCGGCCCCGGCCACGGCGCTCAGCGCGCCGGCGAGGTTCCAGGCCAGGTCGTACGGCAGCAGCTCCACGCCGTAGCGGACTTGGTGCAGCCCCAGCACCTTGTGCTGGACCAGCCCGTCGTACAGCTGGAAGACGCCCCAGCCCAGCAGCAGCCCGCCCACCAGGTGCGCCCGGGAGGCGGCGCGCCGGCGCTGCAGGTCGGCGAAGAGGAACAGGCCCGCCACGGTGGCGATCCAGCCGCCGGCGTGGAAGAGCCCGTCGGAGAACAACCCGACCTCGAGCGTGGAGCGGTCGTAGAAGTGGTGCCAGTGCAGCAGCTGGTGGAAGACGACCTCGTCGAGGAACGCGGCCAGGCCCACGCCCGACAGCACCCCGGCCAGCAGGGACCGGCGCCTCACCCCCGCCCCCTCAGCCGGCCCGCGGCGGCACGGCCGTGGGCCCCTCGCTGTGCCCGGGTCCCAGCGCCTCCACGACGGCGCTGCGGCGCAGCGCCTCCAGCTCCGCGGCCTGGCGGTCGGCGCGGTGCACCAGCTCCTGCAGCTGCTCGGCGTCCAGCCGCTCGTCCGTCAGGGCCAGCTCGCGCAGCGCCCGCCACACCGCCCCCTTGCCCAGCACCCCCAGGTGCAGCAGCTCCAGCTCGACCACCGAGCTCAGCGGTGAGCGGCGCAGCAGCCGCCCGTTGGTCTTCAGCGCCCCCGCCGCCTCCGCGGCGCGGCCCAGCGCCTGCAGGCGCCGGTCGGGCTCGACGCCCAGGGCGCGCATGGTGCGCAGCAGGGTGTCCTTGTCCTCGGCGACCTCGCGGGCCAGGCGCGCCAGCACCTGCCCGGCGTCGCTGCCGCGGTGGCTGCGCGCGGCGCGCGCGAAGCGGGCGCGGCCGGCGGTGGCGCCGGCGTAGTGGTCGTTGAGGTAGATGGCCAGCAGGTGCTGCCGGTCGGCCGGGGGGGTGCGGTGCTCTTCCACGTCCCTGCCCTACCCGTTCGCGGCGGTGGGCAACCCCCGGGCGGTTGCCCCGGGTGCGCGCGGGGTAGGGGACGGGCGTGGAACCCACCGACCGGGAGCTGTCCCTGACCTTCGTCGGCACCGCGACGACGCTGGTGCGCTACGGCGCTCTGACGCTGCTGACGGACCCGAACTTCCTGCACCGCGGGCAGTACGCGTGGCTGGGCAAGGGGCTGGTCTCCCGGCGGCTGACCGAGCCGGCCCTGCAGGTGGGTGACCTGCCGGAGCTGGACGCGGTGGTGCTCTCGCACCTGCACGGCGACCACTTCGACCGCGTGGCCCGCCGCGGGCTGGCGCGCGGGGTGCCGATCCTCACCACCCCGCACGCCCGCCGCCGCCTGGCCGGGCGCGCGGGGTTCACCGACGTCACCGGCCTGGCGCCGTGGGAGTCGCGCACGCTGCGCCGCGGCGGCGTGCAGGTGCGGGTGACCGCCGCCCCCGGCCGGCACGCCCCCGGGCCGTGGCAGCGCCTGCTGCCGCCGGTGATGGGCAGCGTGTGGGAGTTCGGCCCGGTGGGCGGGCCGGTGGGCTTCACCGTCTACGTCTCCGGCGACACCCTCAACGTCCCCGAGCTGCGCGAGATCCCCATGCGCCACCCGCACGTGGACCTGGCCGTCCTGCACCTGGGGGGCACCACCCTGCCCGGCGGGCTGGTGGTGACGATGGACGGCGTGCAGGGCGCCGACCTGCTGCAGGTCGTCGAGCCCGCGCAGGCGGTGCCGGTGCACGTGGACGACTACGGCGTCTTCCGCTCGCCGCTGTCGCACTTCCGCGACGAGGTGGAGCGCCGCGGCCTCGGCGGCGTCGTGCGCCACGTCGCGCGCGGCGAGACGGCCGTCTTCGCGCCCCGGTGAGCGGGCAGGACCCCGCTCCGGCGGAGCTGCCCGAGCGCTCGCCGGGCACCCGCCGCTGGCTGTTCGCCGACCAGCTCGGCCCGCACTTCCTCGACGCGCCGGAGCAGCCGGTGCTGCTGGTGGAGTCCACGGACGTCTTCCGCCGCGCTCCGGTGCACCGCCGCAAGGCGCACCTGGTGCTCTCGGCGCTGCGCCACCGCGCGGCCGAGCTGGGCGGGCGCGCCGAGGTGGTGCGTGCCGGCACCTACGGCGAGGCGCTGGCGGGGGTGGGCGAGCCGGTCAGCGTCTGCGACCCCACCTCCTGGGGTGCGCGCCGCCTGGTGCGCCGGCTGGCGGACGCCGGGGCGGGCGGGCGGCGCGCGCCGGTGCACGTCCTCGCCTCGCGCGGGTTCGTCGTCTCCGAGGCGCGGTTCCGGCACTGGGCGCGCCACCGCGGCCCCCGCCGGCTGCTCATGGAGGACTTCTACCGCGACGTGCGCCGCCACCACGGCCTGCTGCTCGACGGGCGCGGGGGCCCGGTGGGGGGCTCGTGGAACCACGACGCGGCCAACCGCGAGCCGCCGCCGCGCTCGGGCCGGCTGGACGTGCCCGACCCGTGGTGGCCGGTGGAGGACGACGTCGACGCGCAGGTGCGCGAGGACCTGGACCGCCTGGAGCGCTCGGGCGTGCGCTTCCTGGGCGCCGACGGCCCGCGCCGCTTCGCCGTCACCCGCGCCGAGGCCCTGGCGGCGCTGGAGCACTTCGTGCAGCACCGCCTGGAGGCGTTCGGCGCGCACGA
Organism: Kineococcus indalonis; assembly: GCF_009906395.1. Classification (GTDB taxonomy): domain Bacteria; phylum Actinomycetota; class Actinomycetes; order Actinomycetales; family Kineococcaceae; genus Kineococcus; species Kineococcus indalonis. The sequence continues at coordinate 2,229 of NZ_JAAALM010000075.1, read as the reverse complement.
GGACGCGATGCTCTCGCGCCAGCCGTGGATGGCGCACTCGCTGCTGTCGGTGCCGCAGAACCTCGGCCTGCTGGACCCGCTGGAGGTGGCCCGGCGCGCCGAGGAGCACGGCCGCGCGCACCGGCTGCGGGTGGCGTCGGTGGAGGGCTTCGTGCGCCAGGTCGTGGGCTGGCGCGCGTGGAACTGGCACCTGCACTGGCACCTGGGCGAGGGGTACCGCGAGAGCGACGCCCTGCGGGCCCGCGAGCCGCTGCCGTCGTGGTTCACCGATCTGGACGACGGCGCGGTGGCGGCGAACTGCCTGGCGCACGTGCTGCGCGGGGTGCGCCAGGAGGGCTGGGTGCACCACGTGCCGCGGCTGATGGTGCTGGGCGGGTGGGCGCTGCAGCGCGGCTACCGCCCCGCGGAGCTGGCCGACTTCTTCCGCCGCGCCTTCGTCGACGGTCACGAGTGGGTGATGACCACGAACGTCGTGGGCGTGTCCCAGCACGCCGACGGCGGGGTGCTGGCGACCAAGCCGTACACCTCCGGCGGCGCGTACGTGGACCGCATGAGCGACTTCTGCGGCGGCTGCCGCTACGACCCGGCGGTGCGCGTCGGTGAGCGCGCCTGCCCCTACAGCGCCGGGTACTGGGCGTTCCTGCACGCCCAGCGCGAGCGGCTGGCCGCCAACCCCCGGATGCACCAGGCGCTGCGCGGGCTGGACCGGCTGGGCGACCTGGACGCGGTGCTGGCGCAGGAGCGCGCGCGGGGCGCGCAGCCGCCGTGAGCGGCCGGCGCCCCGCCCGCGCCCCGCGCCCGGGCCGTCAGGGCAGCGCGTCCTGCGCGCGCACCGCCCCCACGGTCGTCATCCGCAGCACCGGCGCCGTCCCGAACCACACCGCCACCGTGCGCCGGGCCGCCCCGAGGTCCTCGCCCAGCACCACCGCGCGCCCCAGCGCGCCTGCGGCCAGGCCGTCCACGAGGTGCCGCTGGGCGCCGGGGGCCACCGCGAAGTCGCCGGCGGGCAGCCCGCGCCCGACGCCCGCCGAGGCCAGCGCGCCGGCGGTGCCGTAGCGGTCGGCGCCGGAGAGGCGCTCCGCGCCGGGCATCCGCAGGGCCGCCTCGTCGGCCACCCCCTCGCCGCCGCCGGCCACGGTGGTCCCCCGCACGCCCAGGGCGCTCAGGGTCCGCGCCGTCCGCTCGGCCGCGGCCGGGTCGTCGGGCAGCACCACCAGCGGCTGGCCCAGCCCGGCGGCGGGCCCGGCGGCCGCCAGCGCGTCCACCAGGTGGGCCTGCTCGCCGGAGGCGGCCCAGGCGTGCTCGGCGCGCGGCAGCAGCTCGGCGACGGCGCGCGAGGTGGCGTAGCGGTCCGCGCCGGCGACGCGCGCCACGTGCGCGACGCCCAGCGCGCGCAGCCGCTCCGCGGTCGGCTCGCCCAGGGCGTCGGCGCCGCCGACGAGCAGCACCGAGCGCACGCCGCGCTCGGCCAGGTACGCGGACGTGGCCCCGGGGACGGCCTCGCGGGTGGCCAGCAGCAGGGGCGCGGCGAGGCTGCGGGCCAGCGGCGCGGCCGACAGCGCGTCCACCAGGTGCGCGTCCTCGCCGCTGACGAGCACGGCGACGTCGGCCTCGGGGAAGCCCTCGCGCGCCACCGCCGCGGCCGTGGCGAACCGGTCCGGGCCGGTGAGCGGGCTGACCGACCCAGGGGTGCCGCTGGGCAGCGGCGCGCCACGGTAGGTGCGGCCCTCGGCGCACCCCGGGTGCGGCACCGGCAGCGCCGGGGAGCAGCGGGGCGTGAGGGTCTCGAAGCCGATCTCCGGCGCTGCCGCGGCCGGTGCCGCACCCGCGCCGGCCAGCAGCGCGGTGGCGAGCAGGGCGCCCGCCCCGTGGCCGCGCTGCCGCCGGGACGGGTGCCGGGACGGGTGCTGCCGGGTCGGGTGCTGGGTCGGGCGCTGCTCGGACGAGGATCCCCCCGGGACGTGGGTGCACCGCCCGCGGCGGTGCGGCGGCCGGGGGAGCGTGGCACCGCCCGGGGCGGTGGCGCAGGCGTTTTCCGGGCGCCCCGACCCGCTCCGGAGCGCGGCGCGCGACGCACCGCGACCGGGCGCCGGGGAACTTGTGCAACGTTGTAGAGCGAGGCATGCTCAGACCGGCACCCGCTCGGGTGCGCTCGACGACGAGCAGGAGGAACCCCGTGCCCCGAACGACGCGCAGCCGCGAGGCGACGCCGCGCACCCCCGGCACCCC
>NZ_JAAALM010000759.1 GCF_009906395.1 Kineococcus indalonis | reverse complement strand
GGGGTGGGGCGAGCGGCCCGCTGGGCGCCGTGGCCCGCCTCGTGCGCACCGGCGCCCACCGCCTGCTGCCCGACGGGCTGCCGCCGCTGCACCTGGTGCCCCAGCGCCTGCGCGTGCCGCTGGCCGGGATCGTCCCCTTCGGCCCGCACCAGGCGCAGGTGTTCCACGACCACGGCCAGGTCGTCGCCCGGCGGCACGTGGTGCGCCCCTACGCCGGGCGCACCGTGTGCGTCCAGCTGCGCGACAACCCCGACGGGCGGGCCCCCTGGGAGGAGCTGCTCACCGGCCCGCACGAGTTCCTGGACATCGACTGCGACCACAACTCCGTGCTGCGCGAGCCGCGCGCCGCGCAGCTCGCCGCCGCGGTGCTGCGCGACCTGCCCCCGGCGGCCTCTCGATGACCGGCGGGGACCCGGACGTGAGAACCCGGCAGGGTCCTGAACACCCGGCAGGCGACTGCCAGCTCGTGCAGGGTCCTGGGCCGCACGCCCGTGGAAACCTGACCGGGCACCGTCCCGAACCGTCCCACCATGGAGCTCCGATGGACGAGACCGATCGCGAGAGCACGGCGGGACCGCGCGTCAGCGTCGTGGTCCCCACCTACAACGAGGCCAAGAACCTCCCGCACGTCTTCGCCCTGCTGCCGGAGGTCCACGAGGTCATCGTCGTGGACGGCCGCAGCGTGGACGGCACCGTGGAGGCCGCCCGCCGGCTGCGCCCGGACGTCCGCGTGGTCCTGCAGAACCGCCGCGGCAAGGGCAACGCCCTCGCGTGCGGTTTCGCGGCGGTCACCGGCGACGTGGTCGTCATGCTGGACGCCGACGGTTCCGCGGACCCCCGCGAGATCCCGCGCTTCGTCGAGGCCCTGACCTCCGGCGCGCACTTCGCCAAGGGCAGCCGGTTCCTCAGCGGCGGCGGCAGCGACGACATCACCCTGCTGCGCCGGGCCGGCAACGGGGTCCTGAACCGCCTGGCCAACACCCTGTTCCGCACCCGGTACACGGACCTGTGCTACGGCTACAACGCGTTCTGGGCCTCCTGCCTGCCCGTCCTCGAGCTCGACGCGGCGGGGGAGGCGGTGGACGAGCGGCGCTGGGGCGACGGGTTCGAGATCGAGACCCTCATCAACACGCGCATCGCCAAGGCGCGCCTGAGCATCCGCGAGGTGCCCAGCTTCGAGCACCCCCGCCTGCACGGCGAGAGCAACCTCAACACGTTCCGCGACGGTGTCCGGGTCCTGCGCGCGCTCGTCGTCGAGCGGCTGCGCCCCGCCGCGGCCGTGCCGGCCCCGGCGCCGGTGGCCCTGCCCCGGCAGGCCGCCGGACCGGGTACGGCCCCGGCGGGCGTGGACGCCCCCGCCGGGGCCGTAC
>NZ_JAAALM010000758.1 GCF_009906395.1 Kineococcus indalonis | reverse complement strand
ACCCCGGCCGGACCCCCGACCGGGGTCAGGGGGCGGGGGTGAACCGCACGGGCGGCGGGGCGCCCTCGCCGGCCCCGGCGCCGGGCGCGCCGGGCAGCCGCGGCGGGCACGGGCGCACCCGCACGCCGTCGGCCTCCCGCGCGCCGGTGGGACCCGGGCCGGGGCCGGCGGAGCCGGTGAACACGGTGCACGCCACGGTGGCCGGGCCGGAGCCGTCCAGCCACAGGTGCCGGCCGTTGCCCTCGAAGCGCGAGTCGCGCACCGTCCACGGCGCGCAGCCGTCCGCGAGCAGGGCCGTGTCGTTGGTGCTGAAGGCGCTGCCCTGCACGACCAGCCCCGGGCGCCGGCACAGCAGCGCGATGTCGTTGTGCTGCAAGCGGCTGGAGCGCAGCGCCAGGGACGGGGCGGTGCCGCCCGACTCGACGGTCAGGCCCGCGAAGTTCCCCTCGACGCTGGTGCGGGTGACGACCAGGCGCCCGGCGGCCACGGCGCCGGTGTTGTTGCCGCGCAGCACGGAACCGGTGAGCAGCACGGTGCCCTCCGACCCGGTCAGGGCGCCGGTGCCGTCCAGCTCCAGGCGCAGGTCGCGCAGCAGCGCGCTGCCGGGGGCCCCGCGCCGCTCGGCGGTGCCGGGCTCGCGGGGGCTCCAGCGCTCCTCCACGCCCACGCGCACCCCCACGTCCCAGCCGGCGACGCGGCCGTCGCGCACCGTCACGTCGTGGGCCTCCACGGAGATCCCGTAGCTGTCGGAGGGCAGGTCCGCGGTGAGGCGGGGCCCGGTGACCCGGTGCCCGTCGAGGTCGACGTCGACCCCGTCCGCGCGCACCACCAGGCCGACGGCGCCGGAGCACTCCAGGTCGGCGGCCAGGCGCACGTCGGCGGTGAGGACCTCCCCGCAGCCGACCCGCCGCGCGGGCGGCCCGGCCGTGGCCACGGCCGCCGACGCTCCGGCGGCCAGCACCGCGAACGCCGCCGCCGCCCGGTACCGGGGCGCGCGGAGCCCCCGCGACCGCTGCTGCGGGTCGCGGGGGCGGGGGGTGCTCACGCTCACGCGGTGACGCGCAGCGGGGTCACCGTCTCGTCGTCGTCCTCGGCGGTGTGCCGCGGAGCGGGGTGCTCCACCAGCGCGATGACGCGCCCGGCCATGAACCGGGCGGTGCGCACCGGGGTGCCGCCGCGGGTCACCTCGGTGACCTCGACCAGCCCGCGCCCGTGCGAGACGTCCACGCGGCGGCCCGCGCGGGTCGCCTCGACCTGGTAGGTGCGGGTGTCGCCGCCGGCGTCGACGACGACCTCCACGCGATCGCCCTTCACATCTGCCTCCTGGCTGGGGTGGCCCGGCCGGGGGACCGGGCCGGGCCACCCCAGCC
>NZ_JAAALM010000757.1 GCF_009906395.1 Kineococcus indalonis | reverse complement strand
GTGGTGCTCGCCCTGGCCGCCGCCGGCCCGCCGCTGGCGCTGGCCGCGCGGGCGCGCCCGGCCTCTGCGGTGCCCGCCGCCGCGGCCGCCGCGCTCGCCGCGCTGCTGGTGGCGCTGGCCGCCGACACCGGCCTGCTGGCCCTGCTCGGCTACCTCGTGGCGATCGTCGGCCCGGCGGCGTTCCTGGTGGTGCTGGCCGTGGGGGCGCTGCGCGACCGGCGCTCACGCCCCTGGCTGCTGGGCCTGCTCGCCCTGCTGGCCGCCGGCGCGGGCGCCGGCGTGCTGCGCCCGGCGGTGGTCGCGGAGCTGGCCGGCGAGATCGCCGGCTCCCGCCCCGGGCAGGTCCTGCCGCCCGCGCTGCGGGCGCTGCTGCTGACCGGGGCCGCGCTGTGGGCGCTCACCGCCGTCCTGCTGCGCCGCGCCGGCACCGGCCGCTGCGGCACCTGCGGCCGGCCCGGCCCGCGCTGGGGCGAGCCCGCCGCGGCGCTGCGCCGGGGCCGGGTCGCCACGCTCGTCGCGGCCGCCTGCCCGCTGCCGTACGCGCTGCTGCGCGCCACCTGGCTCACCCCCTGGCCGCAGGGCGCGCCCGCCGACCTGGAGCCGGCCACCCGGTTGTTCGGCCTGGCCCTGGGGGCGGCCGCCGTCGGCGGCTGCGTGCTGACCGTCGGGCTGCTGCGGCCCTGGGGGGAGGTGTGGCCCGGGTGGGTGCCGGTGCTGCGCGGGCGCCCGGTGCCGTGGCGGCTGCCGGTGCTGCTGGCCGGCGCGGTCGCGGCGGTCCTGCTGGCCGCCACCCCCGCCTTCCTCGCCGTCGGCGTCGGCGGCCTGCGCGAGGGGGACGGGGCGCGCGCCTCGTTCTTCGTGCTCTTCCCCACCCTGCCGTGGGGCCTGGCCCTGGCGGCGGCCGCCGCCGCGTACGGCTACCGCCGCCGCGGTGCCTGCGGCACCTGCGGGCGCGGCGCCGGGCCGCTGTCCGTGCGTGACGCCCGTGCACGCGGTCCGCTGAGCTCGGTCCGCTGAGCTCGGTCCGCTGAGCTCGGCCCGCTGAGCGCCGCGCGCTGGGAGGATGCCGCCGTGGCGCGCGCGGGGAGGGGCCCGGTGGTGCGCGCCAGCCTGCACCGCTGGGTCTACCTGCTGCTCGGGGCGGCGCTGGCCGTGGCGTTCGTGCTCGTCCTGGCCTGGCCGGTGGAGCTGCTGCGGCGCGCGCTGCCCGCCCCGGCCGCCGTCCCCGCCTGCGCCGCGGTGCTGCTGCTGCCGGTGGCGCTGGTGGGGACGATGGGCGAGGTGCGCTCGGTGGAGGGCGCGGCCGCCGCGGCCCTGCTCACCCCCGGCGCCCCGGCCCGCCCCGGGCCGGGGCGCCGGGGGTGAGCAGGGCCG
>NZ_JAAALM010000756.1 GCF_009906395.1 Kineococcus indalonis | reverse complement strand
GGCCGGCGGAGCCGGTCAGTCGGTGGCGGGCGGGACCTCGTCGGGCTCGTCGACCAGGCCGAGCTCGCGGCGCTCGTGCTCCACGCGCATCTCCAGCTCGTCGTCGCTGGGGCGCGCCGGCATCTTCGCGTGCTCCTGGCGGTCGCGGGGCGCGGCGATCTCGGGCTGGATGACGCCGAGGTCGTTCTCGTCGTTCTGGCTCATGCCCCGACGGTAGGCACGGGCACGGGCCCGCGCACCCGCAGGCGGGTCAGGAGCGCCCGGCGGCGCGGGTGTGCTCGAAGATCAGGCTGGTCTCGGTGAGGCCGACGTCGGGGTCGCGCGAGAGGTGCTCGGCGACGAAGTCGCGCAGGGCACCGGTGGAGGCGACGGCCACGTGCAGGAGGTAGTCGTTGGCGCCGGCGACGAAGTAGACGTCGAGCACCTCCGGCTGGCGGCGGATGCGCGCGACGAAGGGGCCCATGCTGCCGCGGGCGTGGGCGGCGAGCTTGACGGAGATCATCGCCTGCAGGTCCAGGCCGAGGGCGCGGGGGTCGACGTCGGCGTGGAAGCCGCGGATGACGCCGGACCCGCGCAGGGCGCGCACCCGCAGCAGGCAGGTGGAGGGGGCGATGCCCACGCGCTGGGCGAGGGCGGCGTTGGTGATGCGCCCGTCCTCGGCGAGCACGTGCAGGATGGCGCGGTCCACCGCGTCCACCGCGTCCACCGCCGGCCGAACGTTCTTCGGCGCGCGGGCCGGCGCGGGGCCGCTGCCCGAAGGTCCTCCTGCCACGACGGGACCGTACCGAATCTCCTGCGGTCCCGTTGTCACGATCTCGCGGGTTCTTCATCCTGGTGGGGTCCGGACGGCAGCTCGACCTGGAGGTTCGACGTGCGCATCGGTGTCCCCCGTGAGGTGAAGAACCGCGAGCACCGCGTGGCCCTGACGCCCGCGGGCGTCCACGAGCTGACCGGCCACGGCCACGAGGTGCTCGTCGAGGCCGGCGCCGGCGAGGGCAGTTCGCTGCCGGACGCGGACTACGAGGCGGCCGGCGCGAAGGTCGTCGCCGACGCCGAGGAGGTGTGGGGCGCGGCCGAGCTGCTGCTGAAGGTCAAGGAACCCGTCGCGCAGGAGCACCCCCGGTTGCGCGCGGACCAGGTGCTGTTCACGTACCTGCACCTGGCGGCCTCGCGCGAGTGCACCGCGGCGCTGCTGGCGGCGGGCACCACCGCCATCGCCTACGAGACGGTGCAGCTGGGCGACGGTTCGCTGCCGCTGCTGGCGCCGATGAGCGAGGTCGCCGGCCGGCTGGCCCCGCAGGTCGGCGCGTACCACCTGATGAGCGCGAACTCCGCCGTGGGCGCCGGTGGCCGGCGACCTCGCTCATCGGCGCCAGCAGCGGCAGCGAACC
>NZ_JAAALM010000755.1 GCF_009906395.1 Kineococcus indalonis | reverse complement strand
CGCCACGCCCGGCCTGCCCGCCGAGCCCGGCCCGGCGATCACCTCGCCCACCGCCGAGCAGCTCGACCGGCTCATCACCGCCGCCGCCTCCATCAAGCCGGGCCTCGTCGAGAACGCCGACACCCTGGCCCGGCGCGCCGACAGCACCTGCCTGGACCTGCGCGAGGGCGCGGACCCGGCCGCCGTGGTCTCCGACGTGCAGCGGCGCTTCAGCGGCGGCGGCGCCGACGGGCTGACCGAGGACGAGGCCGCCCGGCTGGCCGAGGCCATCCGCAGCACCGTGTGCCCCTGACCGCGCGCGCCTAGTCCTCCGGGGCCTCGCGGTCGCGGGAGTGGTCCCGGTCGCGCTCGCGCGGGCGCTCCTCGTCGCGCTCCCCGCCGCGCCGGGCCGCCAGCAGCCGCCGGAACGAGGCCAGCCGCGCCGGGCCGGCCGTGCCCGCCCGTCCGGAGGCCGCCCACTCGTCCAGGGCGCAGTCGGGCTCGTCGTGCGTGCACCCGCGCGGGCAGCCCTCCTCGCCGGGCAGCAGGTCCGGGAAGGCGTGCAGCACCGCCTCCGGCTGCACGTGCGCCAGCCCGAAGGAGCGCACCCCGGGGGTGTCGACCACCCAGCCGTCCCCGCCGGGCAGCTGCAGCGCCGCCATCGAGGTGGAGGTGTGCCGGCCGCGGCCGGTGACGGCGTTGACGTGCCCGGTGGCGCGCCCGGCGTCGGGCACCAGGGCGTTGACCAGCGTGGACTTGCCCACCCCGGAGTGCCCCACGAGGACGCTGGTGCGCCCGCGCAGCCGCTCCAGCACGCCCTCCAGGCCCAGCAGCTCCCCGCCCGGCCCGCGGGAGGTCACCACCGCGTCCAGGCCCAGCGGCGCCCACGTGGAGAGCACCTCCTGCGCGGGGCGCAGGTCGCCCTTGGTCAGGCACAGCAGCGGGCGCATCCCCGCCACGTACGCCGCCACCAGGCAGCGGTCCACCATCCGCGCGCGCGGCTCGGGGTCGGCGACCGCCGTGACCACCACGAGCTGGTCGGCGTTGGCGACGACCACGCGCTCGACCGGGTCGGTGTCGTCGGCGGTGCGGCGCAGCACCGTGCGCCGCTCCTCGATGCGCACGATGCGCGCCAGGGTGTCCGGGCGCCCGGAGACGTCGCCCACCAGGCCCACCCGGTCGCCGACGACGACGCCGGTGCGGCCCAGCTCGCGCGCCCGCATCGCCACGACCGTGCGCTGCGCGGGCGTGCCCGGCTCGGCCAGGCACGTCGAGCGGCCGCGGTCCACCTCCACCACCAGCGCCGGGACCGCGTCGGCGTGCGCGGGGCGCTCCTTGGTGCGCGGGCGCGAGCCGCGCCGGTTGGGGCGCACCCGCACGTCGTCCTCGTCGTAGCGGCGTGCGCTCACGGGCAC
>NZ_JAAALM010000754.1 GCF_009906395.1 Kineococcus indalonis | reverse complement strand
CCTCCGCACGGGTGACGCGCTGTGCGCCGTCGGGTGACCCGCCGGCGCACAGCGCGTCACCCGTGCGGAGGCACCCGCCGCGGGCTCCTGGTTCCCAGGAGCCGCAACGTGAGGGACACTCGGAGCATGTCAACCCGTGCGAGTGCGACCCGGCGTCACCTCCCGACGAGCCCGTTCCAGCCCGCACCACCGAAGCCGCAGGCCGAGGAGTTCACCGCCGGTGACCGCGTCACCCACGACCGGCACGGCATGGGCACCGTCGTCTCCGTCGAGGCCAGCCAGTGGGTCACCGTCCGCTTCTCCTCCGGAGAGGTCCGCTCCGTCGACGCGATCAAGCTCGGCAAGCTCTGAGTCGTCCGGGCGCCCTCAAGGGCCCGTGAGCGGCTGCTGAGTCACCACCGGCTCCCCCGGCAGGACCCCTCCGGGGGAGGACGCCCACCGCTGGGACACCGAGAGCACCACGAGAGCGGCCAGCACCACCAGGAGCGCCCGGGCCAGCGCGCCGCGCGGTGAACGCCGGCCCGCACCCCGCCGCACCGGCCGCCGCACCGGCCGCCGCACCGGCCGCCGCACCGCCGCTCGCGGAACCGCTGCCGGGACGCCCCGGGGTGCGGGCACGCCCGCGCCGGTGAGCGGCTCGTCCCCGACCGGGGCCGTCAGCTCCCGCCCCAGGACGTGGACGAGCCGCTCGACCTCGCGCGGGGCGAGCACGCGCGGCAGCGCCCGCAGCAGCTGAGCCACCTCGCCGCGCCCCACCACGGTCACCGCGCCGACCTCGTGCGCCGCCACCGGCTGCTGCACCAGGCACAGCACGCCCAGCACGTCGCGGCGGTGCCGGGCGGGCACGTGCGCGGTGACGGCCGCGGTGGCGGCGGCGACCCCGGCGAGCTCCTTCGCCAGCGACCGGTTCCCCACGCGCGACTCGTCCCCGAGCACCGCGACGGCACCGGTCCAGTTCTTGCTGTCCACGACCACGACCCCGCCGGGTCCGACGGCGACGTGGTCGAGGTTCGCGCGCCGCCGGCCCGGCCAGCGCACGTCGTGCAGGAGCGTCCAGCCGTCCGCCTCCAGCGCGGCCAGCGCCTCGGCGACGAGCCGCTCGCCGTGCGCGCCGGCCTCCCAGTTGCGCTGCTCGCGCTCCACCCGGCTCAGCTCCCGGCGCAGCTCCTCCGCGCGCGCGGCGTGCTTGCGGGCCTGCTCGGCGGCGCCGCGGCCGGCGGCCTGCACGGAGGAACGGGGGACCACGCCCCTGCATCGGCGCGCGCGGCGGCGAGGCTGAGCACCCTCACCCGGTCGGCGCACCGCGCCCGGCGGGGACCGGAACCCCGTGTCGGCGGCGGGTCGTACGGTGCGGCGGTGAGCGCGTGGCAGGAACCCGGCCCCGCGCCGCCCGCCTC
>NZ_JAAALM010000753.1 GCF_009906395.1 Kineococcus indalonis | reverse complement strand
GACCCGACCCGCTCCCCCGCCGGCCCGCGCGCAGGGCCGCCCCCGCGAGCGCGCTCAGGCGACCCGCACCACCAGCGCGTCCGGCGCCCGGTCCACGTCCCCGCCGGCGGGGTCGTCCAGGCCCTCGGCGCGCACCGGGTCGCGCCAGGGCGAGCGCACGTCGCGCACGACCGAGGCGACCAGCCACGCCACCGCCGCCAGGCGCAGCACCAGCAGCAGCGCGTACAGCTCCGGGGGCAGGGCCCGCGAGGGCTCGGACTGGCCGGCGATGTACAGCCACACCGCCCCGAAGTAGGCGGCCTCGGCCGCCCACCACAGCAGGTGCTCACGCCAGCGCGGCACGGCCAGCGCCGCCAGCGGCGCCAGCCACAGCGAGGCCTGCGGCGGGAAGGCCGGGCCGAGCGCGCAGGCCCCGGCCACGAGCAGGAGGGCGACCTGCGGCAGCCGGGGTCGGCGCGGGGCCCACAGCACCAGCAGGGTCACCAGCAGCAGCCACACCCCCCAGGCGCACAGGGTGAGCGCGGTGACCGCTCCGGCGGGCAGCCCGGTGGCGCCGGTGTCGCCGGCGGCCTGCTCGAGCAGCTGCGGCAGCAGCCACGGGGAGCCGTAGCCGGCGGGGCGGACCAGGGGGTCGCGCAGGTGCGCGCTCCACGCGTCCGGGTCGGTCAGGGCGAAGGGCGCGCTGACGGCGCCCCAGGTGGCGGCGGCGGTCAGGGCGGTGGTCGCCGCGGCGCGCGGGCGCCCGGCGCGCAGCGCCACCAGCGCCACGGCGAGCAGCAGGAGCACCGGGTAGGTGCGGGCGGCCACGGCCAGCCCGAGCAGCACCCCGGCGGCCGCGGGGCGCCGGCGCGCCCACAGCGCCAGGCCGGCGGTGGCCAGCGCGACGCCGGCGAGGTCGAAGGAGACCAGCGCGGAGAGCACCAGCAGGGGGCTGGCGGCCAGCAGCGCGGCGTCCCAGCGGCGGCGGGCCCCGGCGGCGGCGGCGACGGCGGCGACGGTGGCCAGGGCGGCGAGCAGGAGCACCACGGCGCCGGCGTCGAAGTAGGCGCGCTGCGCGGCGGCGGTCACCTCCTGGGGGGCGGCGCGGCCCACGAGCCAGGCCAGCGCCGCGGTGAGGGGCGGCTGGCCGAGGGCGACGCCGTCGGCGTACGGGCCCAGGCCCTCGGCCAGGCCGGAGGAGGTGTACACCACCGGCAGGTCGGAGTAGCAGGCGTGCACGAACTGGTCGGGGGTGTTCCAGCCCTGCGCGCGGCAGTGGTGCTTGGTGAGGGCGCCGAGCGCGACGAGCACCGAGGTCAGCGCCACCAGCACCGGCAGGGGCCGGGTCCACCAGGGCCCGCCGGCGCCGAGGTGGCGGCCGGCGGGGCCGCCGAGGACCTCGCTGGCGGCGCGGGCGACGGGG
>NZ_JAAALM010000752.1 GCF_009906395.1 Kineococcus indalonis | reverse complement strand
CCCCCGCCCCGCGCCCGGCGCCGCCCGCGGGCACGGCCGCTCCCGGCCCGGCCGCTCCCGGCCCGGGGCGCCCGGCCCGCGAGGCCAGCAGCCCCAGCACCAGCGTGAGCAGCACGGTGGGCTGCTGGAAGGAGGTGACGTCGCTGGTGACGGCGCCCACGAGCACGACGGCCAGCACCGCCAGCAGGGCGCGGTCCAGGCTGCGCTCGGCGGCGGAGGCGTCCAGCACGCTGCGGTCCCACGCGACGGCGCCGGCGACGAGGAACTGCAGCGCGAAGACGGCCACGCCGACGACGCCGCCGCCGATGAGGGTGCCCAGGAAGGTGTTGTCCAGGTACACCCCGCCGGTCTCGGGCCGGTACACGCCGGCGCCCATGCCCAGCCAGGGGTGCTCGCGGAACATCGCCTCGACGAGGGCGTAGTCGGACAGCCGGCCGGTGACGCTGTCGTCCTGCTCGGCGAGGGTGAAGATCTGCGTCAGCGAGCGGACCAGGTCCGGCACGAGCACGAACATCGCGGTGACGCCGGCGGCGGCGGTGAGCAGCGCGCCGAGCTTCTGCCGCGCGGGCCAGCCCGACACGGCCACGGCCAGGCCGACGACCAGGCCGAGCACGGCGGTGCGCGAGACCGACAGCGGCAGGCCGGCGACGATGATCACGACGGCCAGCGCGGACCAGCGCCGGGCGGCGGCGGTGGCGGCGTGCCGGGCCAGGTGCAGCGCGATCGGCAGGGCGGCGGCCAGGCCGAGGGAGTACTCGATGGGGTGCTCGCCGGTGCCGCGGGCGCGCAGGAAGTCGAAGCGGCTGACCTCGCCGAGGGTGGGGGTGTTCTCCACCAGCCCGGCGCCGCGCACCAGGGACGCCCAGCCGGGCAGCACCCCGGCCCAGGAGGCGGCGGCCACGACGGCGGAGAGGGCCGCCGCGGCCACGACCCAGCCCAGGACGCGGTCGCGGTCGTCGCGCCGGCGCAGCACCAGCCACAGGTACAGGGCCAGCCCGGTGGTGCCGAAGGTGCCGACCAGCGAGCGCAGCGCGCCGGCGCTCTCGGCGGCGTCCAGGGCGCTGGTCATCGCCACGCCGTAGCTCCAGAACGCCTCCGCGACGCCGAGCACCAGCACGGCGCCGACCAGGCTCCAGCGCGGCTCGGCGTCGTCGGCGCGGCGGCGGCGGGCGGCGAGGAACGTCAGCACCGCCAGGCCCAGGCACACCAGGGAGAGCAGCCGGACGGGGCTGCCGTTGGACTTCAGCGGGCCGGGCACCACGAAGTTGCCCGGCAGGGTGAAGGCGCACACGACCACGGCGACCGGCAGCCAGGACACGCGCAGCGGGCGCTGCCGGGCGGGCAGGGCGCGCAGCGGGTCCGCGACGGCGCGCCCGAGGGCGGCCGCCGCCGTGCGCGGGCTCAGGAG
>NZ_JAAALM010000751.1 GCF_009906395.1 Kineococcus indalonis | reverse complement strand
CAGCTGAAGCCGAGCTCCCCGGAGAGCACGAGGGCCGCGGCGCCCCTGAGCACCGCGGACTCCTCCAGCGACGCCGTGCGCACCCGTGGGACGTCGGTGGCCGTGGGCATGCAGGCGTTCCGCACGGTCTCCCGCGCGGCGTCCAGGAGCGGGCCGGCGAGCAGGTCGCGCGGTCCGCTGAGCAGGACCTCGTCGAGGTCCAGGGCGGCGACGACGGGCGCCAGGGCGCCGCCGAGCCGTCGCCCGGCGGCGGCCAGGGCGGCGCGCCGCCGCGCGGGGGCCTTCCCCTCCAGCGCCGCGGTGAGCCGCGGCACCGACAGGTAGGTCTCCAGGCACCCGCGCCGGCCGCACTCGCAGTGCGGGCCGGCGGGGTCGACGGTGAGGTGGCCGATCTCGCCGGCGGCCATCCGCCCGCCGCGCAGCAGGTTCCCGTCCAGGACGATGCCGGCGCCGAGGCCCTCGCCGATCGTCACGGTCATCGACCCCGACGGGGAGGACCCGCCGTAGGTGAACTCCGCGAGCGCGCCGGCGTTGGCGTCGTTGACGACGTGCACGCCGGTGCCCAGGGCCTCGGTGAGCAGCCGGGCCAGCGGCACGTCGGTCCAGCCGAGGTTGGACGCCTCGACGACGGTGCCGTGCTCGTCGACGACGCCGGGGGTGCCGATGCCGACGCCGATGACGGAGGCGCGGGCGGCGGCGCGGGCCGTGGCCAGGACGTCGCGGCAGAAACCCTCCACGGCGGCCAGGGCGGCGCTGCCGCGCAGCCCGTGCAGGTCGGCGACCGCCTCGCTGACGACGGTGCCGGTGAGGTCCAGGACGGCGCCGCGCGCGCTGGACAGGCGCGTGAGGTCGACGGCGACGACGAGGTTGTCCGCGCCGCGCAGCCCGACGGGCGTGGCGGGTTTGCCGACCCGTCCGCCGGGGCGCGCGTCCAGCTCGGCCACGAGGTCCTCGGCGAGCAGGCCGGCGACGATCTCGGAGACGGTGACGCGGGTCAGGCCGGTGGCGCGCGCCAGGTCGGCGCGCGAGCTCGGCCCGGAGTGGAACAGCACGCCGAGCACGACGGCCCGGTTGTGCGCCCGCGCCTGGGTGGGCAGGACCTTCGCGCGCGGACGCAGCCCACCGCCGGCGGCGGGTCGCGGCGCGCTGCGCGGCCGCGGTGCGCCGGGGGCGGTGGAGGTCGTCACCCGGGTTAGTTTCGACTCCTGACAAATCGTTGGCAAGGGGGTGGCGAGGACGTAACACGACCGTTACGGCTGGGTGGGCGCCACGGGCGCCACGGCGACGCGGGCGCCACGGCGACGCGGAAGCGGCGGGGCCCCGCAGCGGCGGGAACCCCGTGACAAGCACCCTTGACACGGCGGGCGGGCCGCGGCAGGCTCGCACCCATGACAAGCGACCCTGACACCCGCC
>NZ_JAAALM010000750.1 GCF_009906395.1 Kineococcus indalonis | reverse complement strand
GTGCCGGTGCCCCGGCCGCGACCGCCGCGGCGGCGGCGCGGTGCGGCACCGGCCGGGGCGCCGGGCTCGCGGCGGTCCGCCTGGCCCTGCGGGGCACCCGCCCGGCCGGCGCGGTCCTGCTGCTGGGCGGGGCGCCGCCCGGCCGCCGGGGCCTGCTGCACCCGCGGCTGCTTGGGGGCGCGCTGCGGCTGCGGCGGCGCGGTCGGCACCGGCGAGGACGCCGGGTCCACCCAGGCCGCGCGCGGGCCGACCAGGCCGTCCACCACGGCGTCGCCCGCGGTGGCGGAGGCCCAGCGCGGGGAGATGCCCGCCTGCCGGGCCAGGGTGCGCACGTCGGAGCGCTGGTCCGGGGTGGCCACGGTCACCACGAGGCCCTCGGCGCCGGCGCGGGCGGTGCGCCCGGAGCGGTGCAGGTACGCCTTGTGCTCGGTGGGCGGGTCCACGTGCACCACCAGGCCGACCTCGTCGACGTGGATGCCGCGCGCGGCGATGTCGGTGGCCACCAGCACGCGCACCGAGCCCTCGGAGAAGGCGCCGAGGTTGCGCTCGCGGGCGTTCTGGCTGAGGTTGCCGTGCAGGTCCACGGCCGGGGTGCCGGCGGCGGTGAGCTGCTTGGCGAGCTTCTTCGCGCCGTGCTTGGTGCGGGTGAACAGCACGGTGCGGCCCTCACCGGCGGCCAGGTCGCGCACCAGCGCGGCCTTGCCGTCGGCGGACACCTCGAGCACGTGGTGCTCCATCGTGGACACCGGCGCCACGGCCGGGTCCACCGAGTGGGTCACCGGCCGGGAGAGGTACCGCTTGAC
Organism: Kineococcus indalonis; assembly: GCF_009906395.1. Lineage (GTDB taxonomy): Bacteria > Actinomycetota > Actinomycetes > Actinomycetales > Kineococcaceae > Kineococcus > Kineococcus indalonis. The sequence goes on along the minus strand of NZ_JAAALM010000750.1, from coordinate 613 downwards.
CAGGACGTCGACGCCGTTGTCCAGCGTGGCGGAGAACAGCAGGCGCTGACCGCCGGCGGGGGTGGAGTCCAGCAGGCGCTTGACGCCCGGCAGGAAGCCCAGGTCGGCCATGTGGTCGGCCTCGTCCAGCACGGTGACCTCCACCGCGTCCAGGCGGCAGTGGCCCTGGCGGATGAGGTCCTCCAGCCGGCCGGGGCAGGCGATGAGCACGTCGACGCCCTCGCGCAGCGCGCTGACCTGCGGGTTCTGCCCCACGCCGCCGAAGACGACGGCGGTGCGCATGCCCAGGGCCTGCGCGAGCGGGGTGACCGTGGCGGCGACCTGGTTGGCCAGCTCGCGGGTGGGCACGAGCACCAGGGCGCGCGGGCGGGTGGTGCGCCGGGGGGTGCCGGAGGCGGCCAGGCGCGCCACCAGCGGCAGGGCGAACGCGATGGTCTTGCCGCTGCCGGTGCGGCCGCGGCCCAGGACGTCGCGCCCGGCGAGGGAGTCGGGCAGCGTGGCGGACTGGATGGGGAACGGGCTGCTGACGCCGCGGGCGGCGAGGACCTCGACCAGCGCGGCGGGCACGCCCAGCTCGGCGAAGGAGCGCCCGTCGGCGACCTGACCGGCGGGC
>NZ_JAAALM010000074.1 GCF_009906395.1 Kineococcus indalonis | reverse complement strand
CTGCTGGTGCACAACCCCGCCGCGCTGCTGGCCGCCACCGGGACCGCCCCGCCGCGGGCGCGCCCCACCGCGCACGCAGCCGTGCACGGACCCCACCACGAGGCTCAGGAGGACGCGCCGTGAAGGCCATCTGGTACGACGCCCCGCTCTCGTACGCGCTGACCGAGCGGCCCGACCCGCATCCGGGCGCCGGTGAGGTGCGCCTGCGGGTGCGCTCGGCCGGGGTGTGCGGCACCGACGTGCACCTGCACCACGGCGAGTTCTCCCCGCGCTACCCGTTCACCCCCGGCCACGAGGTCGTCGGCGAGGTGGAGCGGCTCGGGGAGGGCGTGGAGGACCTGCGCGTGGGTCAGCTGGTGGCGCTGAACAACCGCGTCTCCTGCGGCACCTGCGCGAACTGCCGGCGGGCCATGCCGATGTACTGCACGCGGCTGCGCGACCTGGGCGTGACCGAGCCCGGGGGTTTCGCCGAGCTCGTCGCCGCCCCGGCCGGGCAGTGCCACCCGGTGGACGACCTGCCGCTGGAGGTCGCGGCCTTCGCCGAACCGGTGGCCTGCGCGGTGCACGCCGTGGACGTGCTGGCCCCGGCGCCGGGCAGCGACGTGCTGCTCCTCGGCGCCGGCACCACCGGGCTGGTCCTGACGCAGCTGCTGGCGCGCAGCGGCGCCTGGCGCCTGACGGTGGCGGCGCCCACCCCGGCCAAGCTGGACCTGGCGCGGGCCCTGGGGGCCTCGGGGACGGTGCTGCTGGACCGCGCCGACCCGGCGGCCACGACCGCGCGGCTGCGCGCCGACGCCCCGGACGGCTACGACGTCGTGGTCGACGCCACCGGCGCGCCGGCGGTGCAGGAGCAGTGCGTGCCGCTGACCCGGCACGGCGGCACGGTGCTCTTCTTCGGCATGGCCCCGGAGGCGGCCCGGGTGCCGTTGAGCACCAACGAGGTCTTCCGCCGGGAGCTGACGCTGAAGGGCTCCTACACGCAGGCGTTCAGCTTCGACCGGGCCGTGGCGGCGCTGCGCAGCGGCACCGTGCGCACCGAGGGGATGGTCACCCACCGCTTCGGCCTGGGTTCCTACGGGCGGGCCCTGGAGGCCGTGGCCTCGGACCGCTCGTGCATCAAGGCGCTGATCCACCCGTGAGGGCCCGGCGGCCGCGGGGCCCCCGGGTCAGCGCGGGGCCCTGCTGCGCCGGCACCAGGAGGTTCTCGTCCAGGGCGACCGTGGCCGCCCCGACGGCGGCCGAGCTGAGCCCCAGCTGGGACAGCTCGATGGTCACCGGGTGCACCTGCCGCATGAAGGACAGGTTGCTGACGGCGTCCTGCGCGGCGTCCAGGTACAGCGGTCCGGCCTCGGCGAACGCGGGACCGGACAGGACGACGCGGTCCAGGTCCATCACGTTGGCCAGGGACAGCACGGCGGCGCTGACGTAGCGCGCCGACTCGCGCACCAGCACCGAGCAGTCCGCGTCCCCGGCCACGGCCGCGGCGGCGACGGCGGCGAAGTCGGCGCGCAGGTCCTGCGGCGTGCCGGTCAGGCCCAGCCGGGCGGCGACCCCGCGCCGGGCCAGGGCCTTGGCGACCACGGTGCGCGGCCCGGCGAAGGCCTCCAGGCACCCGCGGGAGCCGCACCAGCAGCGCGGGCCGTCCACGTCGAGCGTCATGTGCCCGATCTCGCCGGCGTTGGCGGAGGAACCCCGGTAGACCTCGCCCTCCAGGACGATGCCCCCGCCGAAGCCGGTGGCGGCGTAGAAGCAGATGAAGTCGGCCGTGGCGGGGATGCGCCCGACCCAGAACTCGCCCAGCGCCGCGCAGACGTAGTCGTGCTCGAGCGTCACCGGCAGCCCGGTGGCCTCCCCCAGGGCCGACTCCAGGGCGTACTGCTCCCACTCGGTGGCCTCGCGCGAGGCGCGCATCGAGTGACCCCGCGCGTCCAGGCGCCCCGGGATGGCCACGCCGATGCCGGTGACGTCGCGCACCGAGCGCACCCGGTGCCGCTTGAGCAGGCCCATGACCTCCTTGGCCATGCGCCGGACCACCACGCGCGGCTCGGCCGGTCCGGCGCCGCCTGAGGTCAGCTGCCCCACCACCTCCCCGCGCAGGTTGATCAGCACGTACGTCAGGCGGGCGTCGTCCACGGAGACGCCCACCGCGTAGCGGCCCTGGGTGTTCAGCTCCAGCAGCGTGCGGCGCTTGCCGCCGGTGGGGTCGCCCTGCCCGGTCTCGACGAGCAGGCCGTCGTCCAGCAGGCGCTTGACGGTGCGCGAGATCGAGGCGCCGGTCAGCCCGGAGCGCTCGGCGAGCTCCACCCTGCTGATGACGCCGCTGGAGCGCACGAGGTCGACGATGGCCCGACCGGTCTCCGACGCTGAGCGGCTCGGGAACTTCGCGGCCACCGGACCCCTTCCTCGCGGGCCGCACGGACCGTCCGCTCGGCTCCTCGCGCTCCCCGCCGGGGAGCGCTCACCGCTCGGCTCCTGCCGCCGAGGGCACCATCATCCCCTACACCACCGCGCCGGGGCTCCGGGCGCCCGGCGCGGGGCGGCGCTGGTCGCCGGTGCTCGCGCCCTCGCGCAGGAAGGCGCGCAGCCAGCGCCCGCTGTCCTTGACGGTGCGCTGCTGGGTGTCGTAGTCCACCCGCACCAGCCCGAAGCGGCGGCTGAAGCCCCAGGCCCACTCGAAGTTGTCCATCAGGCTCCACACGAAGTACCCCGCGAGCGGGATGCCGCGCTCGCGCGCGAGGGCGCACGCCTCGACGTGCTGCTGCAGGTACCTCAGGCGCTCGCCGTCGTGCACGGCGCCGTCCTCCTCGACGGTGTCGGGGTAGGCCGAGCCGTTCTCGGTGACGTGCAGCGGCAGCGCGGGGGCCAGGGCGTGGGCCTGCTCCAGCACGTCGACCAGGCCCTCGGGCACCACGGGCCAGCCCATGTGGGTGCGGGGCGCTCCGGTGTCCACCGAGCGCACGCCCTCGCTGCCGGGGAAGGCCGGCCCGAAGGTGCCCCCGCCGGCGGCGTCCGCGGCGGGGTCGGGGGCGGCCACGGTGTGCCGGCTGTAGTAGTTGACGCCGAGGAAGTCGATCGGGCGGTGGATCCGCGCCAGGTCGGCGGAGTTCGCGGTGAACCACTCCTGCTCGCCCAGGTCGCGCACGACGTCCTCGGGGTAGCGCCCGGTCAGCACCGGCTCGAGGAAGAACCTGTTCTGCAGCCCGTCCACGCGGCGCGCCGCGTCGCGGTCGGCCCCGCTGCCGGAGGCGGCCCGCACGGAGTACAGGTTCAGCGTCACCCCGACGCTGGCGGGGGTGCTGCCCGCCCGGATCGCGTCGACGGCCAGCCCGTGCCCGAGCAGCAGGTGGTGCGCGGCGCGGGCGGCGCGGGTGCCCACCCGCAGGCCGGGGGCGTGCACGCCCGAGCCGTGGCCGAGGAAGGCCGCGCACCAGGGTTCGTTGAGGGTGATCCAGTCGGTGACGAGGTCGCCGAGGGCGCCGTGGGCCGCGGCGGCGAAGTCGGCGAGGTGCCCGGCGGTGTCGCGCTCGAGCCAGCCGCCGCGGTCCTGCAGGGCCTGGGGCAGGTCCCAGTGGTACAGCGTGACCCAGGGCGTCACGCCGTGCTCGAGCAGCCGCTCGGCCAGGCGGCGGTAGAAGTCCACGCCGGCCCGGTTGAGGGTGCCGGTGCCCTCGGGCAGCAGGCGCGACCACGACAGGGAGAAGCGGTAGGCGTTCGTGCCCAGCTCACGCATCAGGTCCACGTCCTCGCCGAAGCGGTGGTAGTGGTCCACCGCGACGTCGCCGGTGTCGCCGCCGACGACGGCGCCCTCCCGGCGGGTGAAGGTGTCCCAGATGCTGGGCCCGCGCCCGTCCAGCGCGGCGGCGCCCTCGACCTGGTAAGCGGCGGTGGCCGTGCCCCAGGTGAAGTCGGCGGGCAGGTCGCTGCGCGCGGTCATCGGCTGAGCGCCTCCCGGCCGAAGTCGCGCGAGGGCGCGAACCAGTCCGGTCCGTCGTTCTCGGTGCAGGCGATGAGGACGTCGTCGGCCTTGAGCCCCTCGGCGACCAGCTCGCGCACGACCGCCGCGCCCATGGCCTGCTTCTGCGCGCCGTCGTACAGGCGCGCCAGGAGGATCTGCACGAAGACGATGTCGCTGCGCTCGGCGTCGGGGAAGGTGGTGGAGTAGACGAGGTCCCCGGGTTCGTGCAGGCGGAAGATCTGGAACAGGTCGTCCTCGGGCATCCCGAGGCTCGCCACGAGGCCGCGGTGGACGGCGGCGCTGATGGCCGCCCGCTTGTCGGCCAGGTGCTGGTGCATGTCGATCCTGACGAGGGGCATGGGTTCCTCACGGGGTTTCGCGGTGGGGTTCGGGGGCGTGCGGCGGACGGTGCCCGCGGCTCAGGCGGCGTCCTGGTGGTCCAGCCACGCCTCGCGCGGGGGCACGAGGCTCTCGACCTCCTGCCAGAAGGCGTCGGGCAGGTCCGCACCGGCGGCGCGCACGGCCTCCTCGAGCCGCCCGGGCCTGCTGAGGCCGACGACCGTGGTGGCGATGCGGCCGTCGCGCAGGGAGTGCTGCAGGGCGGCGGTGGCCAGGTCGGTGCCGTGGCGGGCGCAGACCTCGCGCATGCGGGCGACGGCGCGCACGGTGGCCGGGTGCGCCGGGCGGTAGCCGTAGCGGGGCCCGGCGCCGTCCCCGCTCCCGCCGCGGTCGTGCGCGTCGTCCCGGCGGGCGAGCATCCCCCCGCCGTAGACGGCGGCGTTGACGACGCCGACGCCGCGCGCGGCGGCCCGCTCGATGAGCTCCCCGGCGCTGCGGTCCACCAGCGTCCAGCGGTTGTGCACCAGCACGGCGTCGAAGACCCCCAGGTCCAGGTACCGGGCCACGGTGGCGGCGTGGCCGCCGGCCACGCCGATGCTGCCGACGGCCCCGCTCTCGCGCAGGTCCACCAGCGCGTCGACCGCGCCGCCGGGGGCGGTGATCACCTCCCAGGGGTGGAACTCCGGGTCGTGCAGGTGCACCAGCGGCAGGCGCTCCAGCCCCAGGCGCCGGCGGCTCTCCTCGACCGAGTCGCGCACGCGCCGGCCGGAGTAGTCGCCGTCGCGCGGGTCGACCTTGGTGATCACCACGACGTCCGCCGGCAGCCCGCCGTGGGCCGCGATGCCCGCGCCGATGCGCTGCTCGCTGCGCCCGCCGCTGTAGCCGTTGGACGTGTCGATGGTGCGCACGGGGCTGTCCAGGCAGGCCCGCACCAGTTCCACGGCCCGGCTCTCGGGGACCTCGTAGCCGAAGTTCTCCGGCATGCTGCCCAGGGGCGCGCCGCCCAGGGCCAGGGCCGACACGCTCAACCCGGTGCTCCCCAGGGGACGCATCCAGGTGGCGTCGGAGGGCTGCACCACCGCTCAGCCGCCGGTGATCGTCGTGAAGCCGTCCTGGTCGGCGTGCACGGTGCGCCCGTCCCACGAGCCGACCGCCCTCAGGCCCTGCGCCGCGGTGGCGCCGGGTTCGAGCACGGCGGCGAGGTACCCGGGCGCGTCCAGCTGCGGGGCGCGCTCGGTCTTGTCGGCCCGGTAGGTGAAGACCTCCAGCACCGTGTCGCCGGACTTCAGGTAGTGGATGTCGAAGCCGCGCGGGTCGTGCGGCTGGGCGATGGCGCCGATCGTCGTGAACCCGAAGGGGGTGTAGGAGGCCTCGGTGGCGTGCAGGTCCTGCACGGTGAGGGCGACGTGGTCGAAGCGGGGGCGCTCGGGCACGCCCTGGGCCCGCTCGGCGGCCACGCCGGCCTCGTCCAGGACCCGGGTGTACTGCAGGTCGCGCTCGACGAGCTCGAGCAGGGTGCCGTCGGGGTCGCGGAAGAACGTGATGCGCACCCCGCCCTCGGCCTCGATCGGCTCCAGCTGGAACTGCACGCCGGCGGCCTTGAGCTGCTCGACGTGGGGGTCGACGCGGTCGACCTTGAAGCCGACGTGCCGGAAGCCGCGCTGCAGGTCGTCGGGGACCCACGTGGACGCCGGCGCCCCGGGCCCGACGGCGACGAGCTCGACGGTGGCCGTCAGCAGGTCCAGGGTGGCGCCGCGCTCGGTGGCGGCTCCCAGCAGCTTGGCCTGCAGGTGGGTGGTGTAGAAGTCGACGGAGCGGGCCACGTCGGCGACGTTGAGCACGAGGGAGGTGATGGGCACGGGAGACCTCAGTTCTTGACGGCGCCGAGCGTCATGCCAGCGACGAACTGCCGCTGCATCCAGACGTAGACGGTGATGATGGGGATGACGGAAAGGACCAGGCCGGCGGTGAGCAGCGGCCAGTTGGTGGAGTACTGGCCCAGCAGGCTGAACAGCACCGGCTGCAGCGGCAGCTTGCCGGTGTCCTGCAGGACGGTGTTGGCCATGAGGAACTCGTTCCACGTCTGCAGGAACTGGAAGATGACCACGGTCGCCAGGCCCGGGCGGGTCAGCGGCAGGATCACCCTCCAGAAGATCGTGAACTCGCCGGCGCCGTCGATGCGCGCGGCCTGGGTCAGCTCCAGGGGCAGCGTCTCGAAGAAGGCGCGCATCAGGAACATCGCGAAGGGCGTGGAACCGCTGACGTAGAGCACCAGCAACCCCGTCTGCGAGTCCAGCAGACCCAGGTCGCGCAGCTGCAGGTACAGCGGCAGGATCAGGGCGGTGGAGGGCATCATCAGCGTGCTCAGCAGCAGCAGGTAGACGACGTTCTTGAACGGGAAGGACAGGCGCGCGAAGGCGTAGCCGCTGAGCGTGGCGAAGAGCAGGACACCGACCACGGTGGCTGCGGTGATCCACACGCTGTTCCAGAAGTGCGTGCCGAAGTCGGTGGTCGAGAGCACCTGGCGGTAGGCGTCCAGCGTGAGGGACTCGGGCAGGAAGCTGCCGGTGAAGACGGTGTTCCCCGGCCGCAGGGACGTCGCGATCATCCACGCCAGCGGTGAGGCCACCGCCAGGCAGACGACGCCGATCACGACGGCGGTCAGGGAGCGGGTCGCCGTGCGCCGCGCGCGGTGCCGGCTGCGCGGGCGGGCGGGCAGCGCCGCCGGCGCGGCCAGGCCGGGTCGGTCGGGTGCGGTGGGGTGAGCGCTCATCGAGCGGCCCTCCGGTTCAGGACGAGCTGGACGGTCACGGCGGCGGTGCACAGCAGCAGCACGACGATGCTCATGGCCGAGGCGTAGCCGAACTGCGGCACCGACCCGGAGGTGGAGCCGAACGCCAGGCCGTACAGCAGGGTGCCCATGACCTCGCTGGCGTGGTTGGGGCCTCCCTGGGTCATGACGTAGATGAGGTCGAACGCCTTGAAGCCGTTGATCAGGTTCAGGCTGACCACGATGGTGGTGATGACCTGCAGCCCGGGGACGGTCACGTAGCGGAACTTCTGCCACGCGTTGGCGCCGTCGGTCTCGGCGGCCTCGTACAGCGTCGGGTCGATGCCCTGCAGGCCGGCGAAGAAGATCAGCATGTTGAGCCCCAGGCCCTGCCACAGGGCCACGACGACGATCGTGGGCAGGGCGGTCTGCGCCTCGCCCAGCCACGTGCGCGAGAGGGTCTCCAGCCCGATGGAGTCCAGCAGGCGGTTGACGACGCCGACGTTGGGGTCCAGCACCAGGCGCCAGACGACCCCGGTGACGACGAAGGAGACGATCCCCGGGATGAACAGCAGCGTGCGGGCCACGACGCCGAAGCGCTTCCACGTGCTGTTGATCAGGACCGCCGCCCCCAGCGGGAGGAGCGTCTGCAGCACGGTGGTGACCGCGGCGAAGACGAGGGTGCGCACGAAGGCCGCCCGGGCGACGGGGTCGGCGGCCATGCGCGCGTAGTTCTCCAGGCCCGTGAAGACCGGGTCGCCGAAGCCGCTCCAGGACGTCAGGCTGATGTAGACCGCCCGGACGATCGGGTAGCCGACGAAGAGCGCGAAGAGGGCGACGGTGGGGAGGATGAAGACGTACCCGGCGATCGTCTCCGGGCGGTGCAGCCGGCCGGAGGCGACGCGCTCGCGCCGGGCGGCTCCGCCGCTGAGCAGCTGCGCGGACACCGGCGCGCTCAGCCGCGCGCGTTGGTGACGGCGGTCTGCATCTCGGCGGCGACCGCGGACGGCTCGGCGGAGCCGTCCCAGATGCCGGCCAGCGGGCCGCCGGCCTCGCTGGAGCCGTTGCCGAAGGGGATGTGCGGCACCCCGTCGCCGTCCAGCAGCCAGGACGTCATCTGCTTGAGGATCGGGTTGGTCACCTCGGTGGCGGCGGACTTGGTCGAGGGCATCGAGTTGGAGTTGTTCATCGTCTGCACGTACTGCTCCGGGGAGTAGAGGAACCGGATGAACTCCAGGGCGGCGTCCTTGGCCCTGCTCGTGGCGCTGACCGCCAGGCCGGCCCCGGCCTGGTTGGCGGTGTAGTGCTGCGCGCCCGGGGTCAGCGCGGGGTTCTTCATGACCCGGTACTTCTGCACGAACTCCGGGGTGGCGTTCTGCACGAGGTTCTGCGGCGCCCACGAGCCGTTGAAGTTCATCGCCGCGCCCTCGGTGAAGAACAGCGAGCTGGCCTGGTCGCCGGAGGTGCCGTTGACGCCGGGCTGGAACACCCCGCCGTCCACCAGCTTCTTCAGCAGCTCCAGGGACTGCACGACCACGGGGTCGGTGTAGGTGACGCCGTCGAGCTGGTCCAGGCGCAGGTAGAAGGTGGGGTCGTCGGAGACCTGGGCGAGCAGGGGCAGGAAGAAGTCCAGCCCGCTGGTGCCCGGGTTGGCCGACAGCGAGACGGCGCTCTTGCCGGTGGCGTTGATCCGCTGCGCGGCCGCGATGAGGTCGTCCCAGGTCTCCGGCTCGCCGTCCACGCCCGCGGCGCTCATGAGGTCGGGGTTGTAGAAGATGCCGAAGGTCTGCGCCATCCAGCCCAGGGCGTACTGCTTGCCGTCCAGGGTGTACTCGTCGATCGTGGACTGGAAGAAGTCGGACAGGAAGTCCGTGCCGAGCTCGGCGTTGAGGTCCGCGGAGATGCCGGCCTCGCCGTAGGTGAGCGCGCGCACGTGGGGGGCGAAGATCTCCGGGACGTCCCCGCCGGAGACGGCGGCGGCCAGCGCCGGCAGGTACTGGTCGGGCGTGCCGAAGACGCGGTTCTCGATCGTGATCGAGGGGTTGGCCGCCTCGAACTCCGAGACGAGCCGCGGCCACTCGTCCTGCTGCTCGCTGTACCAGGTCCACACGCGCACGGTGGTCTTGCCGCCGCCGCCGGAGCCCTCGTCGGACCCGCACGAGGACAGCAGCGGCACGCTGCCCAGCGTGGCGGCGCCGACCGTGCCCAGCGTCAGCAGCGAGCGCCGGCTCAGCGCGGCGGATCCTCCGTCAGAGGTGGCGGGGATGGTCGGACCGGGCATGACATCTCCTCGTTGAGAACCTCGAACAGCGATCGGGCGACGATCCTGGAGCTGGGTCGGGCAGCGGCGCTCGACTCGGTCGTCATGATACGGACGGTAAGTAAGTTGATGTCAAGGGTCGACCGGGACCGGCCGCGGGGCTGTACAGCGCCCCGCGGATGTGGTTCGGTCGCACCTCGCGCCCGGCACCCGCCGTCCCCGCGGGTCGACGCCGCCGTCGCCTCCAGGAAAGGTCGCCGCCATGGCCCCCCACGCCCCGCACCCGCCGGCACGGTTCCTGCCGGTGCACCTGGAGGACGAGCCCCAGCCGGCCTTCCGGGAGCAGCTGGAGCACCTGCGCCGCCTCGGGGGCGACCTGGTGCAGTGGCTGCCGCCGGTCCCGCTGTCCGAGGCGGCGGGCACGAGCGCCAGCGCGGTGGTCCTGCCCGACCTCAGCGGCCTGGCGTACCGGCTGCTGGAGCAGTTCCGCGCGGTCGAGGTCCCCCTGCTCGTCGTCACCTCCGAGTTCGGCACGGTGTCGATGTGGGACTGGGAGATCCGCGACTACCTGCGCCGGCGCGGGGTGAGCACCACCGCACCGACCTCGCTGCAGGAGTTCCACGACACCGCCCGCGCCCTGGCGGTCAGGGAGCGCCTGGCCGGCGCGGTCATGCTGGCCTACCAGGACGACCTCGGCGCCGGGAAGCAGCCGGACATCTTCAAGCGCTTCTACTGGTGGGAGGAGGAGTGCGTGCACGACCTGCACGAGCGGTTCGGCGTGCAGGTGCAGCGGCGCAGCTACCGCGAGCTGGTCGCCCGCGCCGAGGCCCTGCCCGGGGCGCGCGTGGAGGCCGAGGCCGCCCGCCTGCAGGAGAGCGTGCCCGTCCACGGCCTGAGCTCGCGCGCGCGCGGCGACGCGCTGCGCATCAAGCTGGCCCTGGGCGACGAGCTCGACGAGACGCCCGGCGTCATCGCCGCGGGCGTCAACTGCCTGAACGAGTCCGGCACGTCCAGCACCACGCCGTGCCTGGCGTGGAACCTGCTCTTCGAGGAGCGCGGGCTGATCTGGGGCTGCGAGGCCGACCTCACGTCGATGATCACCGAGTTCCTCACGTGGGAGTCGCTGCGCACCCCCGTGATGATGACCAACCTCTACCCCTTCCTCATGGGCGGTGCGGCCCTGAAGCACGAGAAGATCCCCTACTTCCCCGACGTGCAGGACCCCCAGAACCACGTCCTCGCCGCGCACTGCGGCTTCTTCGGGATCGTGCCGCAGTCCTGGGCCACGCAGTGGGCGGTCCGCCCGCCGGTGCTGGAGATCGTCGACGAGAACGCGCACGCGCTGGACGCCCGCTTCCCCACCGGCGACATCACCGTCGTGAAGATCGACAGCACCATGCGCACCCTCACGGCGACAGCGGCCACCCTCCCCCGCTACGAGCAGTACGAGCGCTCGGACTGCCTCAACGGCGCCGTCCTGCGCGTGCAGGACGGCTACCGGTTCGTCGAGAAGCTGCCCTCGCACCACGCCGTCCTGGCCGTGGGGGACGTCGTGCGGCGCCTGGAGGT
>NZ_JAAALM010000749.1 GCF_009906395.1 Kineococcus indalonis | reverse complement strand
GTTCCCGCCCGCCACCCCCGCGGGACGCCCCGCGGGGGTGGCGGGCGGGAACTCGCGGGCCGTGCGCACCGCTCGCGCCGTACCCTGGGGCCATGACCGCCCTGGCCGAGAGCACCGCCGGAACCGACGTCACCGAGGCGGTCCTGGCGACCTGCCGCCGCGCGAGGGCGGCGGCCCGCCCGCTGCGCCTGGCCACCCGCGCCGCCAAGGACGCCGCGCTGCTGGCCGTGGCCGACGCGCTGGAGGCGGCCACCGAGCGCATCGTGGCGGCCAACGCCGAGGACCTCGAGCGCGGCCGCGCCACCGGCACCTCCGAGCACCTGCTGGACCGCCTGGCCCTGGACGCCGGGCGCGTCGCGGCGCTGGCCGGCGCGGTGCGCGAGGTGGCGGCGCTGCCGGACCCGGTGGGGGAGGTGGTGCGCGGCTCCACGCTGCCCAACGGGCTGCGCCTGCGCCAGCTGCGGGTGCCGATGGGCGTGCTGGGCGTGGTCTACGAGGCCCGCCCGAACGTCACGGTGGACGTGGCGGTGCTGGCCCTGAAGAGCGGCAACGCGGTGGTGCTGCGCGGCGGTTCCGCCGCGATCAGCACCAACGCCGTGCTGGTGGACGTGGTGCGCGGCGCGCTGGGTGCGGCGGGCCTGCCGGCGGACGCGGTGCAGGGCATCGACGAGCACGGCCGCGACGGCGTGGGCGTGCTGCTGACCGCCCGCGGCCTGGTGGACCTGCTGGTGCCGCGCGGCGGCGCCGAGCTCATCCAGCGCGTGGTGCGCGAGGCGACCGTGCCGGTCATCGAGACGGGCGTGGGCAACTGCCACGTGTACGTGGACGCCTCCGCGGACCTGGCGCAGGCCGTGGAGGTCGTGCTCAACGCCAAGACCTCGCGCCCCAGCGTGTGCAACGCCGCGGAGACGGTGCTGGTGCACTCCGCGCTGGCCTCGGACTTCCTGCCCGGGCTGCTGGGCGCGCTGGCGGGCGCGGGGGTGCGCCTGCACGCCGACGAGCGCGCGCTGGCGGCGGCGGCCTCCGCCGGGGTGCCGGCCGAGCCGGTCACCGACGCCGACTGGGCCGCGGAGTACCACGGCCTGGAGATCGCGGTGGGCGTGGTGGACTCCGTGGAGCAGGCGGTGGACCACATCGGGCGCTGGTCCTCGGCGCACACCGAGGCGGTGCTGGCCACCGACGTGCGGGTGACCGACTACTTCTGCGCCGCGGTGGACTCCGCGGTCGTGGCCGTCAACGCCTCCACCCGCTTCACCGACGGCGGGGAGTTCGGGCTGGGCGCGGAGGTCGGCATCTCCACGCAGAAGCTGCACGCGCGCGGGCCGATGGGCCTGTCGGAGCTGACGACCACGACGTGGCAGGTGCTCGGCGACGGGCACGTGCCACGTCGTGGTCGTCAGCTCCGACAGGCCCATCG
>NZ_JAAALM010000748.1 GCF_009906395.1 Kineococcus indalonis | reverse complement strand
CGCCGGGAGGGGTGGGCCGCCGGCCCCCGCGAGCGCTCGCGGGGGCCGGCGGCGCGGGCGGGTCAGCGCGGCGCGGGCCCGCGGCGGCGCAGCAGCGCCAGCACCAGGGCGGCGCCGGTGGTGCCCGCCGCGCCGGCGGCGGCCCCCTGCCCGGTGCCCGCGCCGGTGCCTGCGCCGGTGGCGGCCGCGCCGTGCGCCGCGTGCGCGTCGTCGGCGGCGGCCGTGGTGGTGAACCCCGGCGCGGGGCTCTCCGGCTCCTCGGCCCCCGGGTCGGCGACCTGCGACCAGTCGGCGACCTCGCCGTCGGCGTAGGTCTGCACCGCCGGCAGCAGCACGCGGGTGCCCTCCGCCGGCAGCGGCCCCACCGACAGGGCGAAGCGCTGGAACTGCCCCACCCCCACGCCGGGGGTGCCGGGGTCGGCGGTCCAGGTGACGGTGCGCGGGGCGCGGGTGACCGTCGCGCCGGAGACCTGCACCGGCTCGGGCAGCGCCTCCTCCCGCACCACCGCCGTCCAGCCCGGCACGGGCTCGACGGACACGGACGTGAACGGGGTGTCGGCGGGCAGGGTCACGCTCAGGGCGGTGGTGGCGGCGGTGTCGGACTCGTTGGGCACGCGCAGCGTCACCACGCTCCACGAGCCGGCGGCCGTGGAGTCGGGCACCGCGCGCACGTGCGCGCTCGCCGCCGGGGCGGCGGCGAGCAGGAGCGCGGCGGCGCCGGCGGCGCCGAGCGCGGCGCGGGCGGGCAGGGTGGAGCGCAGGGTGGAGCTCATCGGGGTTCCTCCGGGTGGTTCAGCAGGTGGTCGTGGCGGGGACGGACCCCGCCGGGGGACCACGGCGCGCCACCCGGCGCGCGACCACGGAGCGCGGGCGCACCCGGACCGTCACCGGCACCGGCGCCACCGGGCGCAGCACCGGCACCCGCAGCACCGCGAGCACCACGACCCGCAGCGGCTGCAGCCACGCCCACAGCGACCACACCGCCCGCTCACCGCGGGCCAGCACCAGCGCCGCGGCCGTCGTGGCGACGGCGTGGGCGAGCAGCATGGGCAGCGGTGAGCCGCCGCCGGCGTGCCCGGCGGCCTCGGCCACCAGCGGCACCCACCCCTGGTGGTGGCCGTGCGCGGGCACGGCGACGGTGTCGGCGGCGAGGGCGCGCAGGCCCGCGTGCAGCGCGCCCTGCCCGCCGGCGAGGACGGCGAGCAGGGCGGGGACGGACAGCCGGCGGCCGGTGAGGGTGAAGGCGCCGCAGGCGGTGAGGGCGGCCAGGGCCGCCAGGAGCAGCGGCGGCGGCAGCTGCGCGCCGCCGGCGACGTGCGCGGCCGAGGCCAGCGCGACGACGGTCAGCGCCACGGCCCCCGCGCGGACCAGGCGCACCGCACCCCGGTCCGGCGACTGCACGCGCCCACCGTACCCAGC
>NZ_JAAALM010000747.1 GCF_009906395.1 Kineococcus indalonis | reverse complement strand
GTTCCCGTTCCCGTTCCCGTTCCCGCCGCCACCCGCGGGAACGGCGGCTGGAACGGGAACGGCAGCTGGAACGGCGGCGGCAACGGCGGCGGCGGGAACGGGAACGGGAACGGGAACGGCGGCGGCTGGAACGGCGGCGGGGACGACGAGGACACCGCCGCGGGGGCGCCCCTGACCGGCGACGACGAGGAGGGAGCGCGGTGACGCGCCTGCTGCACCTGTCCGACACGCACCTGATGGCCCCCGGCGGCCGGCACGGCGGCGGGAGGGTGGACACCACCGCGGTGCTGCGGCACGTGCTGGCCTCCCTGGCGGGCGTGGGCCCCCTGGACGCCGTCGTGGTCTCCGGCGACGTCTCCGACGACGGCTCGACGGCCTCCTACGAGACCGCGCGCGACCTCGTGGGCGGCTTCGCGCGCGAGCACGGCGCGGGCGTCGTGGCGTGGGCGATGGGCAACCACGACCTGGCCGAGCCGTTCACCCGGGTCCTGGGGCCCACCCGCTGCGTGCACGACGTCGGCGGCCTGCGCCTGGTGGTGCTGGACAGCTCCGTGCCGCGCTTCGGGTACGGCGTGCTGGAGGAGGAGCAGCTGGAGCACCTGCGCGGCGTGCTCGCCGAGCCGGCCCCGCGCGGCACCCTCGTGGTGGTGCACCACTCCCCGCTGCCCGCGCCCACGGTGCTGCACGAGGGCCTGCGGCTGCAGGAGCCGCACCGGCTGCTGGAGGCGGTGGCGGGCACCGACGTGCGCGCCGTGCTCAGCGGGCACTACCACCACCCCTACGTGGCGACCCTGCCCGGCGGGCTCACCGCGGTCGTGGCGCCCGGCGTGGCCAACCGCACCGACGTGCTCGTGCCCGGCGGGTCCGAGCGGGCGGTGCGCGGCAGCGGCGCGTGCCTGCTCGACGTCGACGACGCCGGGGTGCGCGCCACGGTGCTGTCGGTGGCGGGCCCCGGCGACGGCGAGGAGCTGTTCGTCCTGCCGCCCGACGTGGTGCAGCGCATCCTCGACGCCGAGGGCGCCCCCGCGCGCTGAGCCGGGGCGCCCGGCCGGCGCCGGGCGCCCCGGCCCCGGCGGCCGGTGGGCGTCAGTAGTCGGTCGGGTCCGGCGGCACCTCGCGCTCGCCCGCGGCCACGCGCGAGGTGGCGTTCTGCCGGGCCTGCTCGGCGGCGGTGCGCGCGTCCGTGGGCTCCTCCTCGGTGGGCACCGAGCGCGCCACCTCCTGCGCGTTCGCGTAGTCCTCCGTGGGCAGGGTGCGCAGCGCCTTCAGCACGTCCTCGCCCGCGCCCGCCGCCTGCGCGGTGGCGATCAGGTCGTCCTTGCCCGCCGGGTAGGTGGCGTCGCGGACCGCGTGCAGGACCTCGTCGGTGGTTGCCATGCAGGTCACCTACCCCGCCCCGGCGCCCTCGACACCTCCCGCGC
>NZ_JAAALM010000746.1 GCF_009906395.1 Kineococcus indalonis | reverse complement strand
GGTGGCGTCCACCGCGCCGGCCAGCTGGCCGACCTCGTCGCGCGCGCTGTAGCCCACGCGCGCGTCCAGGCGCCCGTGGGCCAGGCCCTGCACCACGCTCAGGGTGCGGGCCAGGGGGCCGGCGATGGAGCGGGCCACGGCGATGGCCACGGCCAGGGCCAGGGCCACGGCCAGGGCACCGATGACCACCAGCAGCACCACCGCCGAGCGCACCTCGGTCGAGCCCTGCTCGGCCAGCTCGCTCGCGGCGGTGGTCTCGGTCTCCGACAGGGTGGTCAGCGTCCCCATGATCTGCTTGGCGACGGGGGCGATGGTGCTGGTGCGGAAGGCGATGTAGCCCTCCACGTCCCCGGCCTGCGCGAAGGTGATCAGCTGCTCGCGGTCGGAGCGGTACTGCGCCAGCTCGCTCTCGAAGGCCTCGCGGTCGGCGGCGGAGCCGGCCGGGGAGGAGCCCAGGTAGGCCTGCCACGCCTCGTCCAGCGCCTCGTCGGTGGCGGCCATGGCGTCCAGCGCCTCGGTCACGCCGGCCGGGGTGGCGACCAGGGCGGCGTTGGTGACGTCCATGCGCACCTGCAGGAAGGCGGAGCGCACGTCGCCGATGGTGTCCACGGAGGCCACCCCGGAGGTGGACAGGGTGGTCAGGTCCGCCTGCGAGTTCAGCAGGCGGGAGATGCCCACGCCGACCACGACGGCCAGCAGCAGGCACACGACGCCGAAACCGGCGAAGAGCTTGGGGGCGACCTTCACGTCGCGCAGTCGGGAGAGCACGTTCCTCCCATCGGGTGAACGGGGCGCCGGGTTGAGCGTTCGCGGCCGGCGTCTTCGCCACGAGCTCGCGGCGGTCCGGTCCCGGGCGGGGAGGGAGGATGGTGGCCGTGAGCGACGACCCGGACCTCCTCGGCGGCGCGGCCCTGCACGGCGGTGAGCGCGCGACCCTGACCCTGACGCGCGAGTACCCGCACCCGGTGGCGGCCCTGTGGACGGCGCTGACCGTCCCGGAGGTCACGCGCCGGTGGTGGGCGGCGCTGCGCGCGGACCTGCGCCCCGGCGGGGAGTTCTCGCTGATGTGGCTCAACGGCGACCCCGCCGAGCTGGAGTGGTGGCCCGGGCGGCTGACCGCGCTGGACCCGCCGCGCCTGCTGGAGCACACCAACTCCGAGCACGGCCTGCTGCGCTGGGAGCTGGAGCCCCTGGACGCCGGCGGCCTGCGCGCGCGCACCCGCCTGCGGCTGACGAACGAGCTGGAGGGCGAGGACGCCTGGGTGCCGATGTCGCTGGCGGCCTGGCACCTGCACCTGGAGGCGCTGGAGCGCGCGCTGGACGGCGGCGCCGTGGACTGGCTGGACTGGGCCACCACCTCCGACGCCCGCAGGCGGCACCTGCGCGCCGCCTGCGGGCGTCGGAGGTGGTGGCCCAGTCCAGCC
>NZ_JAAALM010000745.1 GCF_009906395.1 Kineococcus indalonis | reverse complement strand
GTCCAGGGCGTCGAGCACCACGCGCACCGGCGCCGGCCCCGGGCGGGGTCGGCGGTGGCGGCGGCGGGCGGGCACCGCCCGAGCGTAGGCACGGGCGCGCACGGGCCGCAGCCCGGCCGCCCGGCGCTGCGGCGGCAGGACCCGGCGCTGCGGTAGGACGGAGCGGTGAGCCCCGACGACCCCCGTCCCGACGCCGCCGGCGACCCCGGCGGTGACCCCGTGCGCGACGGCGGCGGCGACCCCGGCGGCGCGCTGCTGCTGGGCCGGATGGCGCAGGAGGGCGAGACCCCGCTCGCCGTGCTGCCGCTGGCCACCGGGCCGCTGGACGGCCTCCTCGGGAGCGGCTCCGGCGGCGGGGCGCTGGCGCTCAGCGCGCAGCGGCTGTGGCTGACCCGGCCGCAGCTGGTCGGCGGGGCGTCCGTGGCCTCCCTGCCCCTGGCGGACGTCGGCGCGGTGGACGTGCGCGAGCGGCGCGGCCCGCTGGGCGGCGGCGTGCGCGTGGAGGTGGTCGTCGACGGGCGCCCCCTGCGGTTCAGCACCCGCGCGGGCCGCGCGGCCGCCGACGCCTTCGCCCGGGCGCTCACCACCGCGCGGCAGGCGCCGCCGGGGTGAGGGGCGCGGCGGGCGCCGTCAGCACCGTCAGCACCGTCAGCGCTGCCAGCCGCGCACCGAGCGCACCGTCGCCGACTTCGGGTAGCGCGCGGGGTCGCGCACGCCCCCCTCGGGGAACTCGAACAGGTCCACCATGAGCTGCAGCGGGTACGCCGTGCCCTGCTCGCTGGTGTGCACCAGCACGTCGTCGACGAAGAACCGCACCCGCCGGGCGTCCCACTGCGCGGCGTAGGTGTGCGCCTCGGCGGCCGCGTCGAACGGCACGGGCACGTCCACCACGTCGTCGCGCAGGAGCGGGTCGTGGTGCGCCTTCACCCCCACCCGCACCGTGGAGCCGCCCGGGCCGGCGGCGTGGCCGAACAGCTCCGCCACGCACACCTCCCCCGACTCCCCCGGCGCGTCCTCGAAGCCCACCAGCCACACCGCGGACATGCACCGCGGGTCGGCGGGGGCGGTGAACGTCGCCTCCAGCACCCCGTGCGACGGCGTCCACAGCGCCCGCCGCGGCCACGGCGAGCGCACCCGCAGGCC
The DNA here is from genome assembly GCF_009906395.1 of Kineococcus indalonis. Classification (GTDB taxonomy): domain Bacteria; phylum Actinomycetota; class Actinomycetes; order Actinomycetales; family Kineococcaceae; genus Kineococcus; species Kineococcus indalonis. The sequence continues at coordinate 282 of NZ_JAAALM010000745.1, read as the reverse complement.
CGGGCGGTGCCGGTGCTGGCCCACGGGCGAGCCGACCGGGCCCGAGGAGGCCCCCGTCTGCAGGTTCGACACCCGCAGCTCCCCGTCCTCCGGCCGCCACGCCGGCTGGTCCGCCTCCACCAGCAGGCGCAGCCCGTCGCCGTCCAGGGAGCACCGGGCCGCCGAGCGCTCCGGGGTCGTCCAGTGCGGCAGGTAGTGCGCGACCCAGCGCTGCGGGTCCGGGCGCGGGCCCGTGAAGCGGTCCGCGAAGACCTCGCGCAGGCCGGTGCGCTCCAGCCGCAC
>NZ_JAAALM010000744.1 GCF_009906395.1 Kineococcus indalonis | reverse complement strand
GCCAGCGGGCGCGGGCGCTGCGCGGCGCGCGGCGCCCGCGCCCGCTGGCCGTGTCCTCGCGCGCCGTCCCCGGCGTCGTGCTGGACGCCCCGCGGCACGCGGTGCTCGCCCCCGCCTCGCCCGGCTCGGCGGTGCTCGTGGACCGGGTGCGCCAGGGCCGCGTGGAGCTGACCCTGGGCCGCGAGCTGGACCCCGCGCAGGAGTCGGCCGTGGTGGAGGTGCGCCGCGGCGAGGGGCCCTGGCGGCCGGCCGGCGAGGTGCGCCCGGTGCCCGGGCGCCCGGCGGTCCTGAGCGTGCCGCGCCCGCAGGTCCCCGGCCGCCACGAGTTCCGGGTGGCGTGCGCCCGGCGCGGGGTGCTGTCCGAGGCGTGCACCGCGGCGGGCGCCGTGGTCCTGGCCCCCGCCCCGCCGGCCTCGCTGGGCGTCGTGGACGAGCCCGCCGCGGGCGTGGTGGTGCTGGACCTGGGCCGGGCGCTGGACCCGGCGGTGGAGGCGCCGCGGGTGGAGGTCAAGCGCGGGGACGGCAGGTGGGAGCCGGTGCCGGGCGCCGCGGTGCCCGACCCGCAGCGGGCCTCGGCGTTCGAGGTGGCGCGCCCGGTCGAGCCCGGCGCGTACGCCTACCGCGCGGCCGTCACCGCCGCCGGGGCCTCGTCGGCCACGCGCACCGACCGGGCCCGCGTGGTGGTCGCCCCCGCGCGCCTGGGCGCTCTGGCGGTGCAGGACCTGCCCGCCGAGGGCCGGGTGCGCCTGACGCTGGGCCGGGCCGTGGACCCCGCGCGCGAGGCGCTGCTCGTGGAGGTGCGCCGCGGGCGCGGCGCGTGGGAACCCGTCGCGGACCTGGTGCGCGACCCGCGCGACGCGGCGGTGCTCACCGCGGCGCGGCCCACCGCCGCGGGCGCGCACACCTACCGCGCGAGCGTGCGCGTGGCGGGCGCCTGCTCGGACAAGCCCACCGACACCGCCGGCCGGGTGCTCGTCGCCCCGCGCGCGGCGGCGTGGCTGAAGGTGCGCAACCCGCGCGCCGGCGAGGTGGAGTTCCTGCTGCACCCGTGCCCCGCCGAGGGCGAGAGCCCGCTGTTCGAGGTGCGCCGGGGCGAGGGGCCCTGGCGGGCGGTCGCCCCGGCCCCGGCGCCCGACGCCGAGGACCCCTCGCGCTTCACCGCCGCCGCCCCGGCCGGCGCGGGGCGCTACACCTACCGGGTGGCGCTGCGCGCCTCCGGCGCGACGTCGGCGCCCGTGGTGGCGCAGACGGACTTCTCGGTGCGCTGACCACCAGGTGCGGTGAGCGCGGGCGGTGAGCGCGGGCGGGGCGCCACAGCGGTAACACAGCGGTAACCCGGCGCGTGCCCGAGGCACCTAGGTTGCGGCGGGCCGGGCGCCCGCTGCCCGGTCCCGACCCCCTCCGGAGGAACCGCGTGCCGCACTCCCCCCGCT